>JAOUGQ010000288.1 GCA_029865515.1 Nitrospirota bacterium | reverse complement strand
AACGCCTGAGCCTATTTATTAAGGCACCGTCAAGACTCCATGGAAATGGAATCCTTTCGATGTGCCGCTGGAAGAAAAAACGGCGTTGTTAGTATCCACGATGGGATTGCTCCACCAACATCCTGGTATCGTTTGAAGTCAGGCCACCATGTGGGCCTGTCGGGACCGGAAACTTCTGGTGTCCATGGAAGGGGCCCACCTCTCTTTTGATTTAATGGCTGTTCAAGGAGGGTTCCAAGCCATGGCTTTATCCAATGGCCGATTCGCCTCCCGTGATTTCAATACGCCCCATCTCCGGACCGGCTATGAACTGCTGGCATCGGCTAACTTTCTAAAGGAAGCGTCACGGGTGGCAACCCAAGCTTTGGAAAAAGCCAACGCTCCAGTTGTTGACGCTAGGGCCTATGATCTGGTCCTCGGATCCGGAACATCTTGCTCTGACTATTCATGAATCTTGGGGGCATCCGAGCGAACTTGATCGGGCGTTAGGATATGAAGCCAATTATGTCGGCACAAGTTTTGTGACTCCGGAAAAGCTTGGACATTTTCGATATGGTTCTTCACAGGTGAATCTCATTGTTGATAACATCGAGCCCCAAACCTTGGCTGCTAAGGGATCTGACGATGATGGGGTGCCTTGCCAACAGTGGGAGATCCTACGGGAAGACCTTTTTATGGGGCATTGCACCAACCGGGAGGTGGCTACCACAATCGGCGATACTCGTTCGTGAGGCTCAAATCGTGGGGAGAGTTGGGCGAGCGTTCAGATGATTCGTATTGCTAATATCGGATTAGCGCCGGGAGAGGCGACACTTGACCAACTTTTGAGAGAGATCAAACGGGGCATCTATATTGAAGGACATGGGTCATTCAGCATTGATTAGCGCCGGTCTTTCAATTCGGCGGCGATGCCTTTTGGCTTATTGAGAACGAAAAGCGAACCCGCATGCTGAGAGATGTGATCTATCATGGCATCACCCCTGATTTTTGGAATCGATGTGACGGAGTTCCTGATGGCAATCACCGAGACCGTTTTGGATTTATTACCTGCGGAATGGGGCAACCTGGTCAAGCCGAGTGGATGACCTATCCGGCCTCTCATGCCAGGCTTCGGAATATTCAAGTCTTTCAGGAATAAGCAAGGTCGGGAGTTTAAAAATCCCCCAAAGCTGCCCGTTTTTGACCAGTCGAGAAGAATTTGAATTCCTCACCCATCTCGTGTTGAGAAACTCAACAGGGGACCATGCCTCTGTCCTTCTCCAGGATCACCTCGCAGGGGCAGTCCGTTTTGCGCATAATCAGATCATTCAACATGTCGATACTCACAAAATAAGGTTCCTGGTGACGATCGGATGTGGGAGAAAACATGCATCGGCCAGTACGACGGATCTTACCGCCGGGGCAGTTCGAGGAACGCTCCAGCGTGCAGAATATCTCGCGCGAATGGCTCCGGAAGATCCGGAGTGTCTTCCGGCTCCTGCCCCACAGCACTATGGATTATGGCCAACATTCCGGCCTGAAATCTTAGAAGCGGGTGTGTCCGGCCGATTACATCTAGCCCGAGAAGCCATAGAACAGTGCCAAACAGAAAAGTTCCAAGCTGCGTGAATCCGGACTTCTGCGGTGACCGGTGTTGGCGTGGCAGCCAATACTGATTCATTCACCTATGAATCTCGAACCAAAGCTTGACTTAGTCTCACGAATCAAGCGAATGATGCGGCGGGTTTGGCCGCCGCGGTTCATCGGTCTATTGAAAAGTTAGATGTGGTGAACCGAAGTCTACTGGCTATTGGCAACTACAAAAGAGGGAAAGGGCCGAGGGAAATACCAGCAGGCAAGTATACCGTGGCGTTACAACCACCAGCGGTTGCAGGGTTGCTCCACGGGATGCTTGATTCATTAGATGCCAAATCCTATGACGCACGGACCAGTCTTTTCAGCGGGAAATTACATCAGGCGATTATTGATCACTGATTCAGTCTTCACCATCGTCCCGACCATCCGGGTATGTTTGTTTGCGGATTCACGAGTGAGGGACTTCCAGTCACCCGGATGACATGGATTGAGAATGGTCTCCTGCAACAGTTTGCCTATGATCGATATACAGCCTACCAAAAGGGAATCGCACTGATACCGACGCTGGAATTTCCTTGTCTGGAGGGAGAGCCACGGGACCAGTGTACGTTAGAGCAGCTCATACAAGGGACGAAACAAGGAATTTTTGTCACCAATTTTTTGTAGATTCGCTCGATCAACCAAATGGATTTAACCTTGACAGGGAAGACTTGCGATGGAACATTTCTTATCGAAAACGGGAAGGTGACGGCTCCCTTGCGAAATTTCCGTTTTCATCACAGTCCCATGCGGGCCTTTCAAAACATCAACGGCTATACCGAAGCACAAAAAGCTACATCAGTCGAGAGTAGGAAATTACTTGTGCCAGCGCTGCGGAATCAAGACTTTAATTTTTCGAGCGTTTCGACATTTTAACCTCCTATTCCAAACACAGCTTCTGGAATTTCATAAAAGTAGCACAGGAATCCTCTCAGCTTGCTGAGGGGAGGAATGCCGAAATGTGATTAATAACATAGCTCTGAGATGCCCTAACCTTGCGGGGGCTTACTTACTTTCTGGGAATGTCTTTGGTAGAGGGAAGAGTAAGAATTTTTGAGGAGGTGGAAAGTTCCTGTCGAGACTGTAGAGGAGGTGTTGTCTGGTCAGGTTGAGTTGGCTGGTACGGGGGGAAAGGTTGATCTGATAAATGAGCCAGTTGGTTGGCACGGTTGATGAGTTTATCCAATTCTCGAACCGCCAAAGACAGTCGCTTAAAAGGGTCTTTTTCGACTTTCTTGGATGCGATGTTCAGAGGTGTCAGGGAAGATTTTATCATTGTGTCCTCAACGTTCTAAATTAATTGTACCCATTTAGCATGAAATGTTCATTGAATTGTTGATTCAATTTATGGGAAATTTCTGCTCGTTGTTGGCATTTCTCATAGTCCAATCAAGGGAAGATCGCGAAACGTGAATCTGACTGTTGAGAATTTGCCAATTATCCGCCTTATTCATGTACAGAAATTCTGTGTAGACAAAAGGAATCTGATGCTTGAGGGATTAAAAAGGGAACATTGTTGGATGGGTGTGACTAGTGTGGTGCTTTTCCTCCTAATGATTGGGACGGCTTTGGGGGCGGAGCTTGATGTTCGAAATCGTGTAACCAAGGGTACCCTTGAGTTTGGATTTCTCACGGGGTATTGGCAAGGCAATAATGCCTTTAATAACGAACCATCGGCCAATCGCAGCGCTGTATATTTTCTACCCCAATTGGGTCAGGTGTTGACCGATCAAATCGGTTCCGGATGGGCATCGGGCAATGTTGAAATCTTAATTGAGCCGTTGGCCGCTCACTATTATCAACCTTTCAGCGCCTCTGCATTTGGAGGCTCGCTGGTGGTGAAATATAATTTTCTCGACTTTGGACGATGGATGCCATTTTGGGATGCCGGGGCAGGCATGCTGTGGACCGATCTGGCTCCCCGGATTCCCGAACAAAGCACCCAATTTAATTTTGTCCTCCAAACGGGTCCTGGCGTGTCCTATTTTGTGACGGAGAACATGGCGGTGACCTTTGGTATTCGTTTCCATCATATTTCAAATGCAGGGATTGGCAATCGAAACATTGGTTTGAATGGCTGCCTTTTCAATGTCGGAATTTCCTTTTTTACTCCGTGAAACGTGTGGGTCTCGTCTATAAAAAAATCACGGCCGAAAATTCCACAAACCTCCTCTGGCTGAAAAAGATTCTTCCAGCGTCCTCCCTTCCTAAGGATCACCCATAGCCAGTTCAAGCAGATCCGGAATAGCCGACAGACATGCCGTGAGGACCCAGGAAAGATCTGCTCCAAGGTCTGACACTTCAGGACTCTTCTCACAGAAACCAGTGGTAGGCCGAGGCCCGCAGGCTTTAGAGAGGTCGTGCTGTCGGCCAATCCTGACATCCTCCTTAACACAATAATAATCTCTTAGGGTCTCCAAAATAATTTTCGGATGGCTAAATCAACGCCCCGAAATGTGTTCCCCATTGAGAAGCAAGTGCGCGCCCCATCTGCATAAGATCTGCCCCTTCCCGGGTATTCAA
>JAOUGQ010000040.1 GCA_029865515.1 Nitrospirota bacterium | reverse complement strand
AGGTAGGTATCGACCTTATTGGCTAAGGCTGTTTTGGAGAGCTGATAAACCGTCTCCGCATTGGGGTGTTCGGGGGAGGTTGAGAGCAGGAGGCCTAACTTTTTATGGGCAAGGGCCGGATTGGGGGTGATGGCGGCGGGGTTCATGTTGAAAAAGCTCCCTGATTACAAAACGTTATCCGTGGGTTATAGGTATATTCGGGTCGGGTGTCAAGCAAGTATTTAAGGGAGTTCTTGCTTGACGATGTTTTTCCTGTCTCTTTATAATTTACTGATTTTCAAGAGATTTTTTCATTCCAGATATTTCCGATTATGGCCAATCTCACGCATTTCAATGAATCAGGTCGCGCCCGGATGGTGGATGTCACCCATAAGAACCAAACCGAGCGTGTGGCAGTGGCGGAAGGCAAGGTTTTTATCCTTCCCGACACGCTTAAAAAGATCCAGGAAGGTCGCATGGCAAAGGGTGACGTGTTAGGGGTGGCGCAGGTGGCCGGGGTGATGGGGGCCAAGCGAACCCCGGACTTGATTCCCATGTGCCATCCTTTGCTGCTGACCAGTGTCGATGTGGATTTTCAAGAAGATGCCCATCCCAATCCGGCCGGACGGTGTGCCATTACCATTCAAGCCACCGTTAAAACGGCCGGGAATACCGGAGTGGAAATGGAAGCCATGACTGCCGTATCGGTTGCTGCCCTGACGATTTATGATATGTGCAAAGCGGTAGACAAGGGGATTGAATTCGGAGAAATTGCCCTGGTCTCAAAGTCCGGGGGAAAGTCCGGTACGTATACCAGGAGTCAAAAGACGGGGTAGCCAAGGGTTAATCCCATCGGTAGTCTCAGGAGCCTTCATGGTGAAGATCAAATTATTCGGGGTGTTAAAGACAATGGTTCCTGGAGGCAAAGATCTGGAGGTGGTTCTGTCTGAGGGGGGACAGGTCAGGGATCTGGTCCACTTCATTCAGAATGAGTATCCCCAGGTCGGGGAATTACTTGATAAGAAAAAGGTATTGGTATCCGTGAATCAAGAAATTGCCCATTGGGACACGGTGCTGGAGGAGGCGGACGAGATTGCGTTATTGCCTCCCTTTGCCGGTGGATCCTGTGATGCATGGGCCAATGGGAGGGTGAAATTCAATGGCGGTTGAACTTGGAGAAGGCATGTTGGTTCGGGTGCAACAGGAAAATTTTTCTATCGATGCGGAATTAGAGCGTGTGCGTTCACGGTCCCGCCGGATCGGAGGGATTGCGATGTTTTTGGGCACCGCCAGGGATCGCTCAAAGGGTCGTGATGTGAGTTCCATGAGTTTTGAGCATTACGAGGGGATGGCCCAGAAAAAACTTCAAGAAATTCGTGAACAAGCTTTGCGGGATTTTGACATCATTGAAGCCTTGGTCCTGCACCGGTATGGCCCGATTGAAATTGGAGAAAATATTGTCTTGATTATTGTCGGGGCCGAGCACCGGGCTGATGCCTTTAAGGCTTGTCAATGGTGTATCGATGAGCTCAAAAAAATCACCCCGATCTGGAAAATGGAAACAACGCCGCAAGGGGAAGTGTGGGTGGAGGAGCATCCGTAATGGATTCAGGTGAAGCCGTGACCCTGCCGCACATGGTGAAAGATTCCTGGGGTCGGCCGTTACGATCGTTACGCATTTCTGTGACAGATCGGTGCAATTTACGGTGTCAATACTGCATGCCTGAGGAAAACTATGTGTGGCTTCCCAGGGAAAATCTGTTGACCTTTGAAGAAATCGCGTTGTTAACGAATATGTTTTCCGATCAAGGGATTGATCGAGTGCGTATTACCGGCGGGGAACCGCTCTTACGCAATAATGTGGCGGAGCTCATCCGGATGCTTCGTCAAAATCCCTGCATTCAAGATATCGCGATGACAACCAATGGGGTGTTGTTGAGTGAACAGGCACAGGCTCTCTTTGACGCGGGGCTCCATCGGGTGACAGTAAGTCTGGATACGTTGAAGCCCGAGCGTTTTAAGTCGCTGACCCGACGGGATACATTGGACCAGGTTTTTGAGGGGATTGCCTCTGTTGGACGGGTGGGGTTTTCAGGATTGAAGCTGGACACGGTTACCATGAAGGGATACAACGAGGATGAACTTATTCCCTTGCTTGAATATGGCAAGCAGGTGAAAGGCGAAGTCCGCTTCATTGAATATATGGATGTGGGCGGAGCCAATGATTGGTCTGCCGATAAGGTTCTTTCCCGAAAAGAAATTTTGAAGGTAGTGAGTGAGTATTATGGTACTGTCGAGCATGTGGAGGAGGTCAGTTCGGCTCCTGCTCAGCGGTTTCGCCTGCCGGATGGCACCACATTCGGGATCATTTCTTCCACGACCATGCCCTTTTGTTCAACGTGTGACCGGAGTCGGTTGACGGCGGATGGCATGTGGTATTTGTGCTTATATGCCAAATCCGGTCTTGACCTTCGCAAGCCCCTTCGAATGGGGCGATCTCGAGAAGACATCCGTTCAATCATTCAGTCAGTCTGGGAAACTCGAAAAGATCGGGGGGCGGAAGAACGAAAGGAACTTGAACAGGTTAGTGGCCGTGGCCGGTATATAGATATTGACCGGTTGCGTAAGGATCCTCATCTGGAAATGCATGCCAGAGGTGGCTGAAATTGCGTTTTCCCCTATCCGTCTTGTCGCATATCCTGCCTGCTGATTTTTCTGTATAGACTGTGGGTTCGCTTTCTTTCCAAAAGACATTTTCTTGCCGGTTGTTTGTCCCTATGGTAAGGTCTTGTCGTGATTGAAGGCCGTTTCGGAGTCCATGAATTCTTTTGTGTGCTCTCCCTTCTTCTTTTGGTTTTTTCTCTATTTCAGAACAAACAAGATGCTGGATAACCACTTTGGCTGGGTTCACGATTGAAGCGAAGGATAGACTGATTTATGGGATGGTTTAAGCGGAATAAAAGCGCTGATGCTGAAGGGACTTCCATTAAAATTGTGGAAGGGATGTGGGTTAAATGTGCGGTGTGCCGCGCGATTATTTTTAAACGCGAAGTTGAGCGAAATTTAAAAGTATGCCCTAAATGCCAATATCATTTTCCGCTAACGGTGGAAGAACGCTTGGAGTTGATTGCCGATCCTGGTTCATTCCAGGAATGGGACGGTGATTTGGTTCCAGGGGATCCATTGAAGTTTGTGGACAAGTTGCCGTACCGAAAGCGTATCCAAAATGCTCAGGAAAAAACAGGGAAAAAAGAAGCGATTCTGACCGGACGATGCCGAATTGGTGATATGCCTCTGGCTTTGGGAATTTTCGATTTTTCATTCATGGGTGGGAGCATGGGATCGGTGGTCGGTGAGAAAATCTGTCGCGCCATTGATCAGGCGCTGACCGCACATATGCCATTTTTGTTAGTCACGACCTCCGGGGGGGCTCGCATGCAAGAGGGGACCCTGTCTTTGATGCAAATGGCTAAGACCGCTTCAGCATTGGCAAAATTACAAGAGGCTCGAATGCCATTTTTGGTCTTGTTAACCGATCCGACCTTTGGAGGAGTGACTGCCAGTGTAGCGATGTTGGGGGATATTATTCTGGCAGAACCCAAGGCCTTGATTGGGTTTGCCGGCCCACGGGTCATTGAACAAACGATCAAGGAACGATTGCCGGAAGGCTTTCAACGCGCCGAGTTTTTATTGGAACACGGCATGGTCGATCATATCGTTGAACGAAAAACTCTCAAGGCCACCCTCGGAATATTGCTCACGCATTGCGGGGCAGAGGTCTCCTCTACGGCAGAGTAACGTCTGAAAGGTCGGATCTCTTTTCCTATGCGGGCCTCAACTGCCTTCACGACGATACCTCATCAACGGCGAGAGACAGATGTTGTAATTATCATTGGCATTGGACCTCCTTTCCCTTATTCCTTCCTCCCGGTTCTCCGACTGCTGTGGCCACCTATCCAGAAACGATCGACTATCTTTTTTCCTTGCAGAGGTTTGGCATCAAGCTGGGTCTTGAGGCTATCACAGACATTCTCGGCCGGTTGGGAAATCCTCAGTCTCAATATGCCACGCTTCATGTTGCCGGCACGAATGGAAAGGGATCCTCGTCGGCAATGTTGGCGAGTATTCTTCAAGCTAGCGGCTATCGTGTTGGTCTCTATACCTCACCGCATCTGATGGATTTTCGTGAGCGCATACGGGTTCAGGGATCGGACATTGCGGAGGACGATGTCTGTACATTGACGGAGCAGATCCGGCAAGCGGCTAATCCGCTCTCAGCACTCACATTTTTTGAATTCACAACAGCCATGGCTTTTCGGCACTTTATGAACCAGCAGGTTGACATTGCCGTTGTAGAAGTGGGGATGGGGGGAAGGTTCGATGCGACCAATGTCTTGAATCCCTTGGGTGTCCTGATTACGGGGATTGGTTTTGATCATGAAGCCTATCTTGGCGAATCGCTTCAGGAGATTGCGCAAGAAAAAGCTGGGATTATTTGTCAAACGACCCCGGTGGTGTTGGGTCCGATGCCAGAGGAAATTGGCCGGATCTTTGAGGCTCAGGCCCGGAAACGGCAAGCGTCTTTCTTTCGGTTCGGTCAGGAGTTTTCCATTTCCAAAGCCGGATTGGCGGCATTTACCTATCATGGGCCACGCTGGACGATTCCGGGATTACAGACCAATTTGCTCGGTTGCCATCAGATGGTCAATGCCGGCAATGTGTTGGCGCTCTTGGAGACGTCCGTCGAAGGAACCTATCCTATTTCGCAGGCGGCTATCCGGACAGGTTTGCAACAAGTCAGGTGGAGGGGGCGATTGGAAGTTATTCATCGGGATCCCCTGATTATCCTGGATGGCGCGCACAATCCTTCAGGCGCTCAAGTGGTAATTGACTTTCTTTACTCACAAATCCATGATTGCCCGGGACGAAAACTGATTTTAGTGGTCGGGATGATGCGCGACAAGAATCACCAAGCGTTTTTGCGTGTCTTCTTACCTCTTGTTGACTCCCTTATTTTGACCCAACCGCGAATGGAGAGGGCGGCGTCCGTAGATGAGTTGAACCAAGCCGTCGATCGGGATGAACTGGTGCCGTGGCTGCTCTCAGATTCATGGGATGCCTTTTGCCAAGCCAAAAAAATCGCAAACCCTTCGGACCTTATTTGTGTGACCGGTTCATTATTCCTGGTAGGAGAGGTGCTCAAGCGTCTCACTCAACTGGGTTCTCCAACGTGACGGGTGTGAATACGGTGGGAGGTTTGCGTTTCCCACTGTTTCTTGCTCATAGTCTTTTTGTCGGGATACTGATCTTTTTGCCTCTTGTGGCGTTGGGGGAAACCGAGGTCGGGCAACGGGATTTCCCTGTCGTGGAACCTGAGGGGCTACCCCCCCAACCAGAGGGCGTCCCTGTCGAAATCAATGCTGACCAAATCGAATATGATCAGAATCGGGACGAATATCACGCAACCGGATCGGTGGATGTCATCCGAGGCACAGTGCATTTGACCGCGGATGAAGCCACGCTTCAAAAATTAACAGGACGTCTCACGGCACTCGGGCATGTGCATTTACGGGATGAGCAGACCGATATTTGGTCGGAACAACTCGAGCTGAATCTCAATACTGAAGCGGGTGTGATTACGAATGGCAATATTTTTCGGAAGGATCGCAATTCCTTTGTGAGCGGGCGACGTATTCAGCGGTTTTCCGAAACCCATTATCGGGTCAAGGACGGTTCCTTTACCAATTGCGATGCCAAGGACGGCCAGATACCTGCCTGGCGATTTACCTTTACAGATATCGATTTGGAATTTGAGGACAGCTTATTTGGAAAAGGGGTGTGGTTCAATGTGAATGATGTCCCGGTCCTCCCTGTCCCCACTTTTAGGTATCCCTTGGGTGCCACTCGAAAAACCGGTTTGCTGTTTCCGACGACTGGGTACAATTCGAAATTCGGGTTCCAATACCGGCAAGGGTTTTTTTGGGCGATCAACGCCAGTCAGGATTTAACCATTTCCCCGCAAATATTAACACAGCGTGGAGGAGGGGCAGACCTGCAATATCGCTATGTTTGGAATCGGCAAACGAAGGGAACGTGGTTGATCAGGTCTCTTTATGATACCACTCAAAATCGTGGTCGAGCCGAAATTCGTGGGGGGCATGTGCAGCAGTTCTCTCCAGATCTGTCCTTGCGAATTCTCGGCAATTATTCAACTGATCGATCCCTTTTGCAAAATTTAAGCAGTTCCGGAGCTCTTCGAGCCCTGCCAAGCCAGGAATCGAATCTGACCCTTCTTCAGCGGTTGGATCATGGGGCGCTCTACCTGTTTGGCCAGTACCTTCAGCCGCTCGGCGCAGGAGGTGATTCAACCTTTCAACGCTTGCCAGAAGTGGGGCATCGTTTTGTGAATCCCGATGTATTCGGAAGTCCCTTTTCGTTGACAGCCGATACGACCGCTGTCGAATTTTACCGCCAACAAGGATTCAACGTGGGGCGTGTCGATTTTTTGCCGGGACTGTCAATGGAAGGGCTTCATGTGGGTCATACCCTGGGATTTCGTCCACAGGTGAAATTTCGTGAAGTGGCGTATACTCGAGGCCTTACAGACAAGTCCGCGCAACATCGTGAAACCTTCTGGGTTGGCGCTGAAGCGTTCACAAACTTTTCGAAACGGTTTTCAATGGGGGAAGGGAATTGGATCCGGCATTCCGTGACACCGAATGTGATCTATGAGTTTGTGCCACAGACCAAGCAAGGTGCCTTAGTGCAGGTTGATGCCGTCGATGATTTAATCAAAAAGAGTCTGATCACCTATTCATTGAAAAATCGCATTAGCGAACAAGGAGGAAGCGGAAATTCCAATACCTGGTTAGACCTCTTGTTTGCACAAAGTTATCATGTTGGCTCTCCCCCTCCTTTGGCCTCCCGGTTTTCAGATATTTGGACCAGGGGAGTGTTTCATAAGCCGGTCGACTCACAGCAATTTCTTTCAGCGTTGAATCTGACTGTGGATGCCTTTTTCGATCCCGGTAAAAAAGAATTTTCCCAGATGAATACCGATGCGTTCATCCAAGGCCAAAAGGTCTGGTATGCGAGCGTGGGGCAACGGTACACAAAGGCGGGGCCGAGAGTCCGTCGGGGAGACATATGGAATCCCATTTCATTTAACGAAATGCTGGAACCCGCTGACAAAATTCTTTATCTCACGGTAGGAGGTGGCTTACGTTTGCCGCACGGTGTGACGCTGGGTACAAAATGGTATCATGATGTGCGGACTGGGCAGACGGCTGAATGGGATGTGGTGGGCTTGTATCAAAACCCCTGCCGGTGTTTCTCGTTGGGCCTGTTTTATCAGGAATTGCCGGATCGAACCCAATTTGATTTTTTAATCAGTCTGACGGGCTTGTGGGGGACCCAAGGGTATGGAACACAACTGATGAAAGCGATATTAAGCCCCATTATGTCCGGAGAAAAAGGTCTTCCCTGGGACTATCGCTAACCAATTGGTTCCTTCTGGTCATGTCTCCGCGCATCCTGGTCTTCATGGTGCTGATGGTTGGATTGGGGTATGGAGTATGGCCCGGTTATGCTCTTTCGCAGGAAGTCATCACCGATCAGGTTAGCATTACTTCGGAACGGGGACAGCTGTTCGGTATCACGTCTGGAGAGGGTATTGCGAGGGCATTTTTAGCTGCTGGCGAAGAGGTTCTTGCGGTTGAGGCCAAAGGGGTGACGGGATATGTCCAGACGACCAAACGGTTGCTGGGGTTTTCAGGGAGGCTGCAACGGTGGGTGGATATGAGTCTTTCCTCTGGGGAACAGGTGGTCAAATGGATGGTTACGCCCCGGATGATTGTCGTTCAAGGTCGCGAGGCTGTGTATGGGTTTCAAAGCGATCTTGGTCGTTGGAAAAGAGAGTCGTGGGGAGCCGGAGAGACTTTGGTGGATAGTGTGGTCGACGACCATGTGGGAATTGTAATCACTAATCGACGAGTATTGGGATTTTCAGCGTTTACGGGAGGTTTTTTTTCGAAGGACCTTCCATCCGGCAATTCGATTCACGATATGCAAGTCAATGATAATGTGGTGATCATTCACCTGTCAGGGCTCACGCTGGTGTTTCGATCTGGCCTCGCGATTTGGGCCGAGTTACCTTGATTAATTTGAGGAAAGGCTACTGGCGGGCTGGGGGTGCTGGGTTACACCCGGGTAATCCACCCCGATGGGCGTGTTTGAACAATAATGGCTCCACCATTGAATGACTTCCTGGAGAAAGGGATCCTCAGGCCCGGTCGCAAACAGGTGACCATAAAGGTAGCCCGTCTGGGTATCAAAGAGAATGAAGATGGGCATGGGGGCCGGCTGCGGGATAAGTGGGGTGTCCATGTGAGATTGGTACCCTGTTCGGGCGGTTCCTAATCTATCGTGACTAAAAATGCTTGTCGGAAAATCTTGGGAATTTCTTAAGTGTGGCATGGTGTCAAATGGGGGTGATCGGTCAAAGAACAGGAAGGGCCCACTCTCATGATTTCAGGGCGAACGAGTCGAAGATCTCGGAACGGTTGATGAATATTCAAAGCCAGCCCTTGACCTTCCCCGCTAAATGGGGTAGCTATGTTTCTTTATCGCACGGACGGTGTAATCCGGCGTGCGTTCACACGGGCAGAGAGGGAGGCCAGCCATGGATGCGTTAGATTCTGCGGAATCGCCTATTGAGAGTCGAGGTGCCCAGATCCTGCTTGTTGAAGATGAGGTGGATGTGCGGGATTCCATCAAGGCGCAACTGGAAGGAGAAGGACATCAGGTGGTGGCAACGGAGTCCGGGAGTGAAGCTCTGGCCCTGGCGGAGTCCTCGCAGTTTGATATTGTGTTAACCGATGTCATGATTCCGGACATCAATGGGATTGAGTTGGTTCAGCGAATTAATCAATTGCCCAACCATCCTGTGACGATCGTCATGACAGGCTATGGGTCCGTGGAAATGGCCGTGAAAGCCATCAAAGCCGGCGCATTTGATTTCCTCTCTAAACCTTTCTCGGTAGACGTCTTAAGCGCCACCATGGCGAGTGCCTTGCGGGTAAAATCTCTTCAGGACGAGAACGTCGAACTCAAGAAAACCGTCAGAGGTCAGTTTAGTTTAGGAAAATTAATTAGCTCAAGCCAGGTGATGCAAGAGGTGTTTCGGCTGATTGATTGTGTGGCGGACACCGATAGTACCGTCCTCATTTTGGGAGAAAGTGGAACGGGCAAAGAGTTGATTGCCCAAACGATTCATTGTCATAGCACGCGGCGTCGGGGGAGCCTGATCCCCGTCAATTGCGGAGCGATTCCCGAGGCATTATTAGAAAGTGAATTGTTCGGGCATGAGAAAGGGGCGTTTACCGGAGCGGTGGCATCACGTGTCGGACGATTCGAGCTGGCGACCGGAGGGACCATTTTCCTTGATGAAATTGGTGATCTGAGTCCTCCGCTGCAGGTGAAACTTCTTCGAGTGTTACAGGAGCGTACGTTTGAACGGGTGGGAGGCACCCGAACCTATAAATCGGATGCCCGCGTCATTGCCGCCACCAATCAGGATCTCGAAACCTTGGTGGCTGCCAAGCAATTTCGGGAAGATCTTTATTATCGCTTGAATGTCGTGCCGGTTCTTGTTCCTCCTCTCCGCCAGCGTGTGGAGGACATCCCGCTTTTGCTCCAGCATTTTATTCAGATGTTTAATGAGCGGCGGAAAGCTGAATTAACCGGAGTTTCTGATGAAGCGATGGGTCTCTTATGTGAATATTCCTGGCCGGGAAACGTCCGGGAACTCGGGAATATTGTTGAGCGAATTGCGATTTTAAAACGTCGGGGTTTGATCGAGCCAGCAGATTTGCCGGAAAAAATTCGGCGATTACCGTCCACCCATCTCCCTACCATGCCTGCGGCGATTCCGGTGGGAGGGGTGGATCTGTCCAGGGTTGTTGAGGAATTTGAGAACCGGTTGATCCTTGAGGCCCTTGAGCGAACCAATTGGGTCAAAAGTAAAGCCGCGCGCCTCCTGCAGATCAATCGAACGACTCTTATTGAAAAATTAAAAAAGAAATCGCTGGCTGAAGTGGTGGCACAGCGTACGGCTTCCTCCGAAGATCTTGCCGATGTGTAACGACGGAAGGCGTGTAACGTCTCCTGCCCTGTTTGATCTTTTCTTCTCCAAACCAGCCTGAAGTTCTGACCATTCCGTCAACTCCTTGACGGTGGCAATAGTCTCCGTTCATACCGGTCCTCTTGAAAACTTCCTGGTTTTTCAACGGAAATCCTGTTCCGTCCATTCTTTGCCCGGCAAGAATAGCTCCGGTCTAATTTTTGCTGAATAGGTTCGTCAGGTTGGAGCACACACCAAAGGTGAGGAGATTAATTTTGTTGGCCCTGTCGTCTGTCCTCTGGCCCAGCATGGTCATGGGTGGTCCATGTTCTGACTTTCCCTGGCAGGTTCCTCGAGACATGGTGATGCCCGAAATCATCCGCCAAGGGCAGGAGGCGATGCAAGCAGGACACCTATTGGAAGCGCAAGAATTGTTTTCCACGTATTTGAGCCACCAAAACGATGGGATTTTTGCAGAGGGAGCCAGATGGGTGGTGGCCTCTCTTCCTGATCCCTCCGATGAACCCGGGGAAGAAATTTTTAAACGCATGGACCGTCTCCAAGCCATGAAGACCAGAACTCCGAAGAGTGTGTATGCCCCATGGGCGCTCTGCGCGATGGGAGATGTGTATTGGGAAGCCGGCTGGTATTCGGAAGCCAGCGCCATGTTTGAAGAATTCCTCAGGTCCTATCCCGAACACCCTTTAGCGGGAGGGGTCATGGTGGAAGCCGGATTAGGGTATTTAAAAAATGGGCAATATCTGGAGGCCGCACTCGTGTTTCGACGGGTGGTGGAAGAACCGAAATGGAAAGCCTATCGCTTGAAGGGCGCATTGGGGTTAGCTGATGCCACGGCCATGGCCAAAGCTTGGAAGCAGGCCTACTACTGGTATCGGGTGGTGGAAGCTGAAACGCCTGAACTCATCCGCCAGTCAGGGGATTCCTCCTATCATTATGGATTAACTGAGATGGCGGTTGGCAATCCCGCCAATGCTCTATCCAGATTTTTGTTGACCGTCAATCTTCATCCGCATCGGGAGACGACCGGGCAGGCTCTCAACCGGATTTCGGAGAAATTGCTGCAAGAGGGCCATGAGTTTCTGGCCTTGTGGTTTGCTGATCAAGCCCGCCAACAATTTTCGGATCGGGAACCCGGTCGACGCGGCCAGGCGGAACTGACGAGATGGGTGGTTTCTTTTTTGTCGCAGGAACACACCAAGGAAGACTGGGCCCGCGTCTATCAACGGTTTGATGACTTGGACCTTTATCTATCCCTCTCATGGGATCACGTCTTGGAAACCGCCAGGGTGTTGAGCCAAGCACCAGAAACCGATCTTGTTGAAGAAAGTATGTTTTGGACGGGGCGAGCCTATCACTCGTTAGGAGATGTGCCGGCGGCCGTTCAAGCCTTTGCGCATCTGATTATGGTGGCATCGTCGGATGTCAGGCGTCAGGAAGCGCAAGACCAGCTCAGTCGTCTCTTGAATCAACAGATTCGATCTCTCTATGACCAAAAATCCTGGGTGTCGCTGCTCAAATTTCATGCAGACCATCAACAGGCCTTTCATCTGGTGCCATTGCAACGGGAGCGGGTCTTGATGGTGGCTCAAGCCTATCAGCAGGTGAATCTCCCTTCTGAAGCGGTGCATTGGTATGACCAATTGTTGAAGGAGTACCCGGACAGTCTCCTTCGGGAAGACATCCTCCTCCAAAAGGTCTTGCTTGCTGAGGAGCAGGGGAACGGTTCGTTGGTGCGGGAAGTTGGCGCATCCTATCTGCGCGAGTTTCCCGAGGGCCAATGGCGAGGCCAAGTGGAGACGGCACGTGGCATGGAAGCCTTGGAAGGCCAACGGTATGCAGAAGCCATCAGAGACTTGTCTGAGGCTATTCAGCATGTGGACGGGATCGCAGAGCAACGCCATGTCCTCCGGAATCGGGCACGCGCGTATCGAGCTCTTGGGCAAATGGAGTTAGCCGTTCAAGACTTGCGACAGGTGGTGTCCATCCAACCGGCTATCATTGCGGATGTGATCCGGTTGGGAGATGCCGTGTTTGATCAAGGTGAGTATGCCGAGGCTGAACGCTTATATGATCAGGTCCTCGTTTCTGATGCGCCGGTGGCGGTAAAAGCCTGGGCCAAGTACCGGTTGGCTGTCTCGCTAGAACATATGGGGAAATACGTTGAAGCGCAAAAGCTTCTCGGCGAAATCCGGCAGTTAGAAACCCGTTCGCCGGAGTTGGAAAATACGATCCGTTCTGCCGCAACCGCGGTATTGGATGAACTCTTATTGAAAGAAGCGCCCCGTGCCAGGATTGCCAATGAGCAGACTCAATCCTAAGCCGATGATCTCTTTCAGTCACAAGCGGACCTGGGAATCCTCCTGGCCGTCGCTCGATGCGACCTCCGAGCCGGCCATCTCCAGTAAGACCCTCAGTCTAGCGCTGGAGGCTAAATATGCGGAAACCCAACGTCTCCATCATCACCTTCATCGCCTCGTGAAGAGTCTTCCGCTGCCCGCATTGCTGTATAACCGAAAAGGCCGGATTGTGACGTGCAATCAAGAAGCCCAGTCGTTTATGACCGGAGTCGATTGGAAGAAGGCGAAATGGCATGTGCAGGATCTTTGGGAATGCCTCGGGTGGCCTCCGGTTCCCTTTACCCACTGGGAGTGGGAAGGAGGACGCTTGTCCTGTTGGGATTGCCCTCTGGGTGGTCCCGATCAGCCCTCCAGTCTCAGTATTCGATATCTCAAGCACGAGTCAGGGTCGTCCACGGGCGATCAGGAACATGTTCATCGGTTGGCCACTATCGGAGAAAAAACTGGACGGCTGGCGCATGATATCCGGAATCCCCTGGCGAGTATCGAATGGTTTGCCACACTCCTGGGTCGTGGCGATCATCCCACTCCTGAACGCCGTGAGCTGGCGGATCATTTGATTCACGCCATTCGTTCGCTGGATGGGTTGGTCTCGAACCTCTTGATTTTCAGCACTCCTTTGCAAGGACAACGGCAGCATGTGAATCTTTCGGCGCTCTTGGATGATGTGGAGTTGCTGGCCATGTATCCCCTCAGAAAAAAACGGCTGACTATCCATCGGCATCGAGAGTCCAATCTTGACGAGATAATGGGCAATGAGCAGTTGCTCAAGCAGGCGTTGCTGAATCTTCTCTTGAATGCCATCCATGCGTCCCTGCCTGACGGACATATTGAGATTCATTGCCGGCAGAAATCGCAATCCGCAACTGCGGCGACGGCTGCCTCTGGTAGGGATGGGGTGCTCTTGAGTATTCGAGACGAAGGGTGTGGGATGTCCGAGGAAGAAGTCCAAAAGGCCTTTCAGCCTTTTTATTCAAAGCGGAAAGGAGGAACGGGTCTTGGACTTCCGATTGTGAAAGATATCGTTCATGTTCATCAAGGCATCATTGAAATTATCAGTCATCAAGGCAAAGGAACAACCGTCGAACTGTTTCTTCCGCAGTAAAGGAGAATGGCATGGTAGACACCGAGAGTGGAGAGGGCCGGGGGATCCTGGTCGTCGAGGATGATGAGCAGCTACAAACGGCCTTGACTAAAGTGTTGAGTCAAAATGGCTATGCGGTGACCGTCGCCAGGGATGGCTATGAGGGCCTAGAGCGGATGGAACGCGATGCCCCCTGGCTGGTGCTGACCGATCTGAATTTGCCGGGTAAGGGGGGAATGGAGTTTTTACGGGAAGTTCGGAATCAGGGCTATCATATGCCGGTGGTCGTCATGACGGCCTATGGAGGTGTGGATGCGGCGGTCGAGGCGCTCAAATACGGGGCAACCGATTTTCTTCAAAAGCCTTTCCCCCTTGATCGGCTCGAAAAACTGATTGAGCAGTTGAAAGAGGATCAGCCCGATCCCGTGCTGGATGTCCGTCGTGTGCAGGAGAAGCTCTGTCGTGAGGAACCTCGAGAGGGTTTCCTGACGAGAGATCCGAAAGTGCAGCAAACCATCAAAATGTTGGAATTGGTCGCGAGCAGCCCGGCGACTATTTTGATTCAAGGAGAAAGCGGGACGGGAAAAGAAGTTCTGGCCCGGCATATCCATCGTCATAGTCCCAGAGCCCATCAACCCTTTGTGGCCATCAATTGTGCAGCCTTGCCGGAGGGGTTGTTGGAAAGTGAATTATTCGGATACGAGAAAGGGGCGTTTACCGGTGCGCTTGCGCGACGGTGCGGCAAGTTTGAATTAGCCCACCAGGGAACGTTGTTATTGGATGAAATCGGGGAAATGAGTTTGGGGTTACAAGCCAAGTTGCTCAGAGTCCTTCAAGAACGGGAAGTGGATCGTCTCGGTTCCCGGCAGCCGGTTCATGTGGATGTGCGGGTGATTGCGACGACCAATCGCAATCTTGCGCAGGAAGTCCAGGCTGGGCGGTTTCGTGAGGATGTGTATTACCGGCTGAGTGTGATGCCGTTTACCATCCCTCCGTTGCGGGAACGTCCGGAAGATATTCAATTATTAGCGGACTATTTTGCCAATCGTTCATTGCGCCGCAATCGGCGCACTCCATGCGGGATTACACCAGAGGCAATGGCCCACTTAAAAAGCCGGCCGTGGCGAGGAAACGTGCGGGAACTGGAAAATGTGATTGAACGGGGAGTGTTATTAGCCGGCAATGGGCCGTTGACGGTTGAGCACTTTCAGTTTGAGGAGCCAATGCTGGCCGCCAATCATACCAGTGCCCCCAGCGGGACCATTTGGGAGATGGAACGGGAACTCATTTTGAAGACCCTTGAGCGTCATGATGGCAATCGGACGCATGCCGCCCGGACACTGGGAATCAGCATTCGTACCTTACGCAATAAATTACGGGAATATCGACAGTTAAACGGGGGGCTTTCGTTAGGCATCTAAGAGGAGTGGACACGGGGATACCCGAATAACTGCTCCTGCCACAAGCGATGGATGCAGAGAACCAGGGGGAAATTTTTTCCCTAGAGGGAAAAAGATTCCGTTCAGTCACAAAAGATACCAGGGCAGCCATGCCCCAAGAGGTCGTGAGGAGTCGGGAGTGAGATGGAGGAGCAAGACATGAGGCGCGAAGCGTGAAGATTTGTTTTGATCTCCTTACTGTTCACTCCTCGCTTTTGACTTCTGGCATTGCTGTTGCTGGTTTGATGATCGACCTCATGAACATTGCAAGCAGGGAAAAGAGCATTCTGGTGAGGAACCAACCTCACAAGGGAACAAGAGAGGAGGGAACGTCATGATGATTACCCCTTGGGACGAAGGCACGCGACCCTTTGAGCGGTCTCTGGATGTGCGGAGCGGCATTCATGAAACCATTGCTTCCAACATGGCCAACGAAGAAACGCCAGGATACAAGGCCAGGATCCTGCCTTTTCAGGAGACGTTCAATGCGGTTCTTCGAGGGGAGGGACCATTAGATCCGGTCGTCACCAATCCGCGCCATTTGCGTGTTGGTTCAGAGGACAATCGGGTGTTTCAACATACCATGAAGCAGGATGCTGGGGCCGGGTTGGACGAGAATACGGTCAATTTGGAAAAAGAAATGACTCTGATGGCGGAAAATACGCTGATGTACATGGCGGTGGCTAAATTTTTAAAAGGTCGATTTGACGGGTGGAACGCGGCCATCGACGGAGGACGTGGTGGTTGATCGCCACTGCGGGGAAAACCGGAACCTTTCCGGTCGCATAGCCACAATAGATTGAGAGAAAAGAAATCCTGTCGGGCATGACGTATCATGAACAATCCGAGAAGAGTTTCGGAAGAAGGAGGTCTCGATGAATATTGATAGGGTATTTGCCGTCGTAGGGTCCGCCTTAGATTCACAACGGCAGCGGCTGAATATCATTGCCAGCAATCTGGCCAATGCGGAATCCACCCGCTCGCCGGATGGGGGACCGTACATCCGGCGGGATGTCGTCTTCCAAGCCTCAGCTCCCGGGCAACAGTTTTCGAATGTGTTTGCCAGTGCCTTTGGAGACCCTTCGGAACCTTCAGGAGTCCGTGTGACGGATATTATTCAAGATGAGCGACCCTTGCGAACGGTGTACGATCCCGATCATCCCGATGCGGATGAGCAAGGGTACCTGCATCTTCCCAACGTCAATCCAATCGAAGAAATGGTCAATCTTATGTCTGCAACCCGTGCCTATGAGGCCAATTTAGCGGTGATGGAAACCGGCAAGACCATGACCCTCCGTGCATTAGAAATGGGTCGGTAGTGTGTCGCAATCTTGAAGGAAGGGGAAATACTTTATGGATCATGTAACGCTTAAAGGCATTGAGGGTATTCCTGAGCCGTTTGGAGTCACTCCGCTCAAGGGAACCTCCAAACAGGGACCAGGATTTGGCGATCTCTTAAAACAAGCGGTGGAATCCGTCAATGCGATGCAGCATGAGGCCGGGCGTTTACAAGAAGGCGTGGCCAATGGAGAAAATGTCAATATTCATCAAGCG
>JAOUGQ010000039.1 GCA_029865515.1 Nitrospirota bacterium | reverse complement strand
CGATCACTTCGGAAGAAGGATCGTCACGAAATACCACATTGAAATTATGAAAGTCCCGCCCGGCTGCTCCCATGATGAGGATTCTTGTCCGACGCATGATTGCCCCCATTCTTGAGTCTGATTTTCTTCCCCTGGTGAATGACCTTGGCCTTCACAGTAGCCCTAGGAGTTATCAGAGGAGGGAGTTCGGGTTTTTAACAACAGTTGGCAATGAACCATTTGTGCCTTTCTTCCACAGTAGGTGCAGAGGAACTGTAGCACTCTAGGCCAGAAGAGAACATCCAGGTTAAAAATTCCCACGATTTCCACAATACGGTGATGCCCCTTCACCTCATAGACCAAGCTGTGCAAAAATGACGCCGATTCCTCAAAGACAAATACCCCAAGCAGCAGATTTTAATTAATAAGATCCGGAGATAAGCAAATATGGCAGGATGGATAGACCGCTGGCGGGATGCCACCGTGGCAATCGGCCGAATACATCACGCAGAAATCATCAACCCCAATGGACGGGTGGTGAAAAAGAAACTGTTCATCGTGGTTGGAACCGGCGTCATATTCGGTTTACAACATGATCCCACCCACACCCCATGGCTCGTAACCGCTAAACATGTGTTTCAAGATTCTCAAGACCGTTGGGCTCCCTCCCGCCTTCACCTTCGTTTTTCCTGGTTTGATGAGAAACGGGTGGATCGCTATTTTGGCGTCGGGATTGCTCTCAAGCACAGAGACAAACACTACTGGCTCTCTCACCCCAATTCACGCGTTGACCTGGCCTGCGTCCCCCTTTCTCTCACCAAGAAGCAAACCGGCAGAGGGGAATTACCAAAAATCCGGTTTGGCGACTTTGGCACTGCGGAAGAAATTTATGAAGGCGCACCATTGATGTTACTTGGCTATCCTGATGCCGTGGGCCCGGATTTATCGGCCAAAGCCCTCGTGCGGCAAGGCATCGTCTCCTGGGTTTCACCGACCAAACCTGAATCAACGGTATTTTGGATTGATGGTCACGTATTCCCCGGAAACAGCGGAGGGCCTGTGTTTAAATTACCGGCAGGCATTGATCGACACGGACATTTTGCCACACGAGGTGACGTATCTTTTTTAGGAATCGTGACTCAAACCCGGATTCATCAGCTTCCATTGATTGCAGGCGGACAGGAGATTGGCATTACCTTTGAAAAGAAGAAAGTACCCGAAACCCTCCTTTCTCAAAGTTATACCGACATTGGTCTGGTGGAACCCGTGTTTCGGGTCAAACAATTGCTCGCATTCGCAGCCAAGGCCCGGAGGCATTGAGTGAGACCTGCCTGTACGGGTATGGTGAAGCCGTTTCGCTCACTCGAACCAAGAGACCGTCTCTCAGAATGCCCCTTGGGTGGAACAGGGCGTGGAACATCCCGAGGGGAACTGATGAAGGACGGTTCCGTAATCCACGTTCAGTAAAGGAGTGATCCCATGGTGAAAAACAAAACATTCCTCGTCGGTGTCGACGGTTCGGAGTCTTCCATCCGGAGCGTGTCCTACGTGGCTGACATGATTGGGGCCCGGGAAGATTTTCAGGTTGTGCTCTTCCACGTCCTGCCCCCGATTCCTCCTGAACTCTTGGAATTCGGGGGAGCCGAAGATCCGGAAAAAGAACAAAACCTTGACCAGATCTTAAAAAAGGAGCAGGCTCAGTGGATCGAGAATGCGAAAAAGGCTGCGGAACCCATGTTGGATAATGCCAAGACTATTCTGTATCGAATTGGGGTGTTACCCGTCATGATCACCACGGTATTTTCTCAATCCATCCACCGCCCGGACATTGTCCATGAGTTGATCGAGACAGCCCACAAGCAGAATTGCGGCACCATCGTGGTCGGACGCGAATCGTATTCTAATTTCAAGGAAATGTTTCATCACCATGTGGGGGAAGAGCTGGTTCGGCAAACCTCGAGCTTTGCCGTTTGGGTCATTGCATGAAGACACACACACAAGAGACCTGGACTGAGAAAGCCGCACCCCTTTCAAGGGTTCCAACCACAAAAAATGACTGAGCGACTGCTTGAGACATACCATCGGAATACCGCTCAACATTCAGCCATCATTCGAGATAGCCACCGTGACTAATACAGGGAGTTTTTCGTGATAGAAAAAAGTCTTCAACAAGTGAACGTGTCCTCTCTCAGTGACCGGAAGTTTTTTCCTTCTCCCGCAGCATGGGAGGATCAGGTCTTATACTTTTTACTGCTCGATCGTTTTTCTGACGGCCACGAAAAAGGATACAGAAGCAATGACGGGAAAATAGTCCGGCGTGGCTCCACG
Source organism: Nitrospirota bacterium (assembly GCA_029865515.1). Taxonomy (GTDB): domain Bacteria; phylum Nitrospirota; class Nitrospiria; order Nitrospirales; family UBA8639; genus Nitrospira_E. The sequence continues at coordinate 14,272 of JAOUGQ010000039.1, read as the reverse complement.
CCGATCTTTCAACCAAGCGATGGAGGCAATGCCGATGCATCCAGCTGGAGAGCGGCGGGGCAGAAGTTTTGTGGAGGGAACTTACGCGGATTGACGACCAAACTGGGATATCTTGAACGTCTCGGGGTGACCGCCATATGGATCAGTCCCATTTTCAAGCAGGTGAAGTTTAAAGAAACGTATCATGGGTATGGCATTCAAAACTTTTTGGATGTCGATTCGCATTTTGGGCAAAGAGAAGATCTCAGAACACTTGTCCGGACCGCGCACGCGCACGGCATCTACGTCATTCTTGATATTATTCTCAACCACACGGGCGATGTGTTTCGCTACCACCCCAACCGCTATCCGACCGAACGGGACGGGCAGACCTTCATGGACCCGCGCTGGGATGGCCAGCCATATGATGTCCAAGGATTTCATGATCAATCCGGAAATCCATCTCTCCCCTTCCAACCTCTCGACCTCGCCGTCCATCCCAGCGCCTGGCCGCATGGAGCCGTCTGGCCGCAAGAATTTCAAGAGCCCGGCGTGTTTACCGGAAAGGGGCACATCACCAATTGGGATTTTTCGCCTGAATTTCTGGAGGGGGATTTCCTTGACCTCAAAAACATCCAACTTGGTTCCGGGGATGTCGATCACTATCAACCCTCAAATGCCCTCAAAGCGCTGGCGGAGGTGTACAAATTCTGGATGGCCTTTGCGGACATCGATGGGTACCGGGTTGATACCGTGAAGCATATGGACCTGGGAGCGAGCCGGTACTTCGCCTCGGTGATCCACGAATTTGCCCAATCCATCGGCAAAGAAAACTTTTACCTCATTGGCGAAATTACCGGAGGACGAACCCGGGCTTTTCAAACATTAGAAACTACCGGCTTGGACGCCGCACTCGGCGTCGACGACATCCCGGACAAAATGGAATACCTGGTGAAGGGCTACCGAAACCCGGAGGATTATTTTCAGTTATTCCGTAATTCCATCCTGGTTCAGAAAGAATCCCACGTCTGGTTTCGCAATCGGGTGATCACCCTGTTCGACGATCATGATCAAGTGAGAAAAGGACCGCACAAAGCCCGGTTTTGTGCGGATCCGGATGGGCCGGCCGGGCTCTTCAATGTGCTCGCGCTGAACGCGCTCACCATGGGCATTCCCTGCATGTACTATGGCAGCGAACAGTATTTTGACGGGCACGGGGAGAGCGATCAATTTATCCGCGAGTGTATGTTCGGTGGAGAATTTGGCGCCTTTCAGAGCCGTCAACGGCATTTTTTCAATGAAGAGAGTCCGGCCTACCAGCAGCTTGCCATCATGTTAGGTCTCCGTCGTGACAAGCTGGCTTTACGGCGGGGTCGACAATACTTGAGAGAAATTTCCGGAAACGGGATCGACTTTGGACTGCCGCGCATGCTGGGAGGCCGGATTCGCTCCGTGATTCCCTGGTCACGGATTTTCAATGACCAGGAAATTCTCCTGGCCATCAATACCGACTATGCTTCACCCCGAAGCGCCTGGGTGACCATCGATGACGGCCTGCATCAAGCCGCCCACACACTCACCTGTTTGTATTCAACGAATGCGGTGCAGATCGGTCAGGAGACGACCGTTGAGGCGAGAAATGGAAAAGCCGTCGTGCTCACCCTCCCACCCGGCGGATTGGTTATCTATGAATAAATCGTGTGGTCAACGACAACATGGCGTGTCAGGGTTCGCTTGAAGGAGGACCTTTCAACGCTTGGCCTGTCATCGGAACAAACGCCACCGGCAATAATTCAGTTTCCTTGTATCCCTCCTTCGTGCGACGGATCATCACCAGACTTTGCGGATAGTCTCCGACGGGAAGAATAAGGCGTCCCCCAATTGCCAGTTGCTCTAACAATGGCGGGGGAATATGGTTCGGCGCCGCCGTCAGAATGATCGCATCAAACGGGCTTTCGTCCGGCCAGCCTTTATATCCATCACCGGCCCGTACGATCACATTGCTATAGCCAAGTTCCCTCAGCGTCTCTTCTGCTCTCCGGGCAAGTGGCTCGACTATTTCAATGGTCAACACTTTGGACACGAATTCAGCCAGGATTGCGGCCTGATAGCCAGACCCCGTTCCTATTTCCAACACCTTCTCATCCGGTTTCAGCTTAAGGGCTTGCGTCATATACGCCACAATGAAGGGCTGTGAAATCGTCTGCCCATAGCCGATTGGCAGAGGAAAATCTCCATAGGCATCCTCGGAATCTGAATCAGGCATAAACCGGTGCCGGGGAACCCGCCGCATGGCCGCGACAACCGCTTGATCGGTAACACCCCCCGCCACAATTTGGGTATCCACCATCCAGTCCCGTTCAGCCTGTCGTGTGTGATTGTTTCCCTGCGTCATAGCCTGATTTTCATTTCCGCATCCTGACAAGATACACCATACTCCAATAACTATCACAAAGAAGGCAAGCGGATTATTCTCCCTTTTCTCTTTGATTGAGATTCTCATGTGACTCCGGATTGGCGAATATTTTTTCTCATAAGGAAGTACAGGGGAATCCCAGCACTCAGGGTCAAGCAGGCCCAGAATGTTTCAGCCGGTTTTTCCACACTGAGAAAAATCATGATCACTCCGGCAACGAGGACATAACAGACCGGCAACACAGGATAGAATGGTACCTGATAGGGACGGACTAATTGCGGGCGCTTTTGCCGAAGAACGATGACGGCCCCAACCGTGAGCGCGGTAAATAAAGTGATAATCAGTCCACTATACACGACCAACTGCTCAAAGGATCCTGAAAGCACTAAGACAGTCACCCACAGGCTTTGGAGAATAATAGACCGGACCGGGGTGCCATGACTGTGTTCGGTGTCCAAAAAGAAGCCCGGCAGGAACCCGTCGCGGGCCATCGCATAGTAGACCCGCGGTCCGGTCCATATCATCGCACTGACGGCACCCGCGATTGAAATGCACAACAGGATGGTCACAAAATGAGCGGCCCGAGGACCGAACATTTCCACTGCGGCTTTTTCCGCCACAGGCATAAGCGGAGGTGTGGCCAGAGTGTGAACGGGCAGCGCATAGAAATAAACGAGGTTAAGAATCGCATATAACGCGCCTACCAGCAGGGTTCCCCCTATCATCGTTCGTGGGATGGAACGGGTCGGGTTAATGATTTCTCCGGCAATGTATCCTGCGGCATTCCATCCTGAGTAAGCATACGTCACAAAAATAAAAGACACCACCAGAGCTCCCGGTCCAACATCCGGTTGCCTTGAGGTTGTGACCAGATGTTGCCAATCACCATTTCCAACGGTGAAGGCCCCGACTATGAGTAGAAGAATCGCTCCAATTTTTAAGACGGTGAGAATCTGTTGAAGAAACCCGCCCGGACCAACCCCTGCCACGTGAACCACAGTTAGACTCCAAATCAATGCCAGGGCAAACCCCTTTACCTGAAGAGTAATGTCCACTTCACTTGGGAGAAGTTGAAGCACATAGGAGGCAAACCCCATAGCACCAGCGGCAATGGCCGCACCAAAGCCGACGGTAAATGAAGCCCAACCACTCAGGAACGCAGCAAAGGGGTGATAGGCTTCACGAAGATACACATAGTCTCCCCCCACCCAGGGGAATGCCGCTCCCAGCTCGCTGTAACACATGGCCCCCATGAGAGCCAGCAACGCGCCCCCGCCCCACAAGAGAAGAATCACCCATGGATCTCCTATGTCGCGGGCCATAAAACCCGTCGAGGTGAAAATCCCGGTGCCAACTACACTGCTGACCAGCACACAAGTGGCCGTAAACCCGCTAATCCGACGTGCACTTTCCGGGGACACGTTCTTCCTGTGGGAATCCTCAGTCAAGTTCTTGTCCAATGAAAAACCTGTAGGTCATCTACTAGCCCCTCATGATAGGACCACACCGAACGAGCACCACTATGATACGGACTCTCTCTTTGCATGCCCGACATTAGGCATCGGTAATCATCATCAGCATCGACGTCATTCCCGACATGTGTTATCGGGCATCCATCCTGGTTGTATTTCAGATGGTTCCCCGCTAACCACCGGCGGGGATGACAAAAGCGAAGGATGAATACCTTCTAAAAACTTGCGGACATGACGGACCGGAATAACAGAAAAGAAAATCTCACACTCTCTTCAATGATTCCCCTACTCGCTGAGCCGTTCAAAAAGATCCGTCCAGTAAGGCCGCAGGCATTTTGGCGAGCGGAGCGTACATTAAGTACGTGAGCACGACAAAGGGCCGAGAACGCCGCTGACGGACTTTTTCAATAACTCCGCTCAAAAGACTCCGAATTGCCCTTTGGCCAATGACTCGCAAAAACCTTCCATTTGAGCCAGTTCGTGCTTGATCAGTTCTTGAGCCTCTCCGGATATTCGCTTCAATGAATATCCCTTGTTCACGCCAACCTGAGCCGACACCACCAATGGTTGATTCACCGGTGCCCCGATCCTACTGACCATCCACACCGTGGCATCACGGACTCCGGGTATCTGTGCATACGCCCGCAGGGCGAGTTCACGAGCCCACACATTATAAATTTTTCCAACATGGCTCACGGGGTTTTTGCCGGCTGCCGCCTCCCCGCTCATCGGTCGATTCAGGGCGATGACCCCGCAGATCCGGTTACCCCGTCCCACCTGTCCGGAATCTCCCTGCTCCGCAGAGGTTCCTAACAGCGTCAGATACATGCCCTTCAGGCCTTGCCCAGGGGAATCAAGAGCATTCATAACCACTTCCACCCGTTTGCAGCGATGAGGTTGTTCATGAATAAAGCGCTGCACATTCTGCAGGACCCTCGTCTTCAAAGCAAAATAGGCTTTTTCGGTGGCAATCCGTTTGGCAAGAAAAGGCATGGCCACCGTCAGTGACAGAGCCCGGTCCATTCGAACGGCCATGACTTTGACATCCTCACCGGTTTCGGGAAATGTGCGCTTGAACCGGGGCCCGTTTAAATAGTGTTCAACGTCCACCACCAATTGCTCGGTGGGAGTGAGCGGAGCATAGCCGACCCCCGCTGAAGTATCGTTCGCGGGAAGCATACCCGGGCCATGCTCAAAAATAGCCCCAAGTTCGGCGGAGGTGGGTTGCAACTCAATTTGATACTTCATGTGCCTATCGGGGTTCACATTGGGCAAATGGCTCTTGATCCAACTTCGCGCCGTCTCAATCGCGATGTCGGACACGGGAATGTTTTTTCTTGCGTGGCCGAAGGAAGCACGGTCACCCAGGATCAGGCGCATGGGGTGTGTCACCCGACCGCCTCCCAGATGAAATTTCACCTGGCCCGCCACCAGCAAACATTTATCGATATTATGGTGCAGAATATGGCCGAAGGAATCCTGGTACGCCTTGGATAGTTGAATGGAAACCGCTTCAGCAATGGCATCACAAATAGTATCGGGATGTCCCTTGCCTTTCCGTTCGACAATTTCCAGAGGTTGCGCGTCTACCGGAACAGCCGGTGACTGGTGAATCAGAATGCGCGTCTTCATCAGTAAGAATGCCTCAGGGAGCGGTAAGGTCGCTGGACTTTTCTCGCAAGGTCTTCACCAACTCTTCGTACGAGGAATCCCGGATGATGCGATCGAATTGCACCCGGTAATTTTTCACGAGACTCACTCCATCGACCACGACATCGTACACAAGCCAGTTCCCATCCTTCAGTAAAAGCCGGTAATCGAGAGAGATTTCTGTTTTTTGCGAAACAATCGTGGTTTGCACTTCTGCATAAGAATCTCTGAGCCGTTCCTTGAGATACTCGACCTTTTCACCGGAATAATTTTCAATTTTCCCAGCATACGTTTTCGAAAGAAGGGCTTGGAACAATTGCACAAACTCTCGATGTTCCGCTTCACTTCGGTTTCTCCAATGTGCCGCCAAGGATCGTTTCGCCATTTCCTCAAAATCAAAATGTTGCCCAATGGTCTCTTCCAACAGTTTTCGTCGATGAGCCTCTTGGTCCGGCTTCTTGAGGCCTTCGTCGGTAACCAGACGGAGGACCTCATCGATGGTGCCTCTGACCACCACGGTTGGAGCTTCCAGCCCTATGACCAGGCTCGCCAAACTGAGTCCTCCTAAAGCAAGAACGGCGAGCAGAGAAATTGCCTTCACCAGGAAACATCTGGTGCTTACAGGGGAAACCTGTAAGTGTCCGAACACACTAAACCTCTTTCTGTTGCTTGTTGGGTAAAAGAGCAATTCATGAACCCCCAAAGGGCCAAACTATAACATTGAACCAAGACCTATTCGCTATGCTTCGACATAGACACTCACCAGAGGAGGGCTTCGCCCCTATCATGGTCAAAGCCCCCACCGGACCCCTTGCCAAACCGTTTCTCACCCTTTCGAACTAGGGCAGAGGAAGGGCATTCAGCCTAATCAATTTTTACCCTGACATGCCGCTTTTTGGCATCCTCGGTCTTGGGCAGTTTGACTTCCAGAATTCCATTCTTAAAAGTAGCCTTCGCTTTGTCTGCTTTGACGGCACAAGGCAATTGCAAACTCCTGGAAAAGGACCCGTAGGACCGCTCGGAATAGGTATAGGCTTCCTCTTTAACCTCCTCCTCTTTTTTCTTTTCTCCCGAGATCGTGACCATGGAATCCGTCAAATCAATCTTGATGTCCTCTTTGGAGAGACCGGGCACTTCGGCCTTCAGGACCACTTCCTCTTTTCCCTCATACAAGTCGACGGCAGGAACCCGTAAGGTTAATGGTTCCCCAAGCAATGCTCGGGACGGTCGCAAAAGACTCGGAAAAGAAGGGAATAGGCCTGAGAAAGGACGCGCCCACATTTCAGCCATCATTTGATCAAAACGGTCAACCATCCGATCCACTTCTCCCCGACGCACCACTTCCCCTTTCTGAACCGGAACGACTTCCTTTTTTTCTTTTTTACCCTCTTCTTGAGCCATCACATACCTCCTGGTATTAAAAGATGATAAAAATGGAACCCAATTTCTCCTAAGGATGAAAATGCAACTTATATACCCATAGAAACTTATATTTCAGGATTCAGACATTGGACAACCACATAGTGACTGCCGTAGCGCTTAACCAGCCTGTCCTCTTAAGCCAACGGCGAAGGATCTGTGCCCAAATTGACGATGCCACAGCTCAGCCAGATCCTTCGCTTCTCTCAGGATGACAGACAGCGGGAATCCATCCCCATTGCGGTCTGCCCGACATGTGTAATCGGGCATCCATTTTTCTTTATTTCGGAGGAATCCTGGCTTCCGACACTTAGGGAGACGATAGCCCTCGCGCGTTAAAAGTTCAGCATTTATCAGGCATTGCCTGATCTGCGAAGTTCAGATTTTTACAGCTCACCGTCAGTCACTCCGGGTTTTGTCCTTAAAGGCATAGGGCTTGCTTTAATATATATTTTGAGACAAATTTTATTTTCTCTTGTGCCCACGGTAAAAATTCCGTTTACCCTTTTTACCCGTTAAAAAACAACGATCAGGTCATGAAACCCGAAACTATAGTGCTGTTAAAGGTCAAAATTTGTGGTAAAAAAAACAGTCTCATTTCAGCCATCCAGGTGGTGAGGGGAAGTCAAATCTCTGATGAAGAATCAAGAGTGTGTGTCCATAACCCTGGATGAGGGGACAGTTCTGGAAGCAGGAGGATTGGATCCATTCCATCCTGGTGAAAAGCCGTCTGGATTTTTTATAGGTGAAAGAAAGAGGGGGGAAGCACATGAGTCTTCACGCCGTTGCCACAGTCGGCCTCAGATCAATCCAGCAAATCGCCAAACTCCATGATTTCCGCTTTCATCACGACCAGAATGGGTTGGCGATTACGGTAGAACTCCTCACCTCTTCCCTCCCTGGGGCTCCCGTGGTAGATGCGAAGGGACGCTTTATTGGCTTCATTAGCCAATTTGATGTCCTGAGTGTCCTGGAAGCGGGACGAGATATCAGCCAATTAACCGCCGAGGAAATCATGGTTCACGATCATGTCGCCATTCATATTTCCACCACATTATCGGAGGCCGTCAAACTGATGAAGGAAAAACATTTCCTGGTGCTTCCAGTTGAACAGAATGGCGTGGTGATAGGCTGCATTACCCGTCAGGATCTTTTGCGAGCCTGGGTGGGATTGGGATTAGGTGAAAAAGTCTAATATGGAGGGACAAGTGATCGGTCATCTAGTCATTCCAACATTTAAGTGTAGCAAAATGGGGCCATGGCAGGATGGAGAGATGTTGCAAAATGCAACAAAATCATGCTCGATAATGAAAGGCAACTTTTTCCAGCAGATACCTCCCATTCCCCCATTTCTCAGGCATGTAATCAATAATCGTCCTTCCATTGCCTGGGTCACGTCACATCAGTTCAAGCTATTCCTTTCCCACCGGTTGTGCTAATGGTCCAAACGTATGGTCATGAGATTCGATGGCTTCACCCGATGGAAAATAGGTAAATATCTCCTCATCCCCGTCATCAGTTGTGTCTGTGTCTTGCTCTCTATTCAAGGAATTCCGGCACAGGACCCAATCAATGCAACCTCCGCTGGGGAAATGATTTATCGTATACATTGCCTCCGGTGTCACGGTAAGATGGGCGACGGCAAGGGCCCGGATTCATTCACGTTAATGGTACCTCCGAGAGATTTTCACACCCCGGAATCCACAGCCAAAAGCGAATTAGACCTTCGTGCGATCATCATTTGGGGATTGGTCTTTAGCCCGATGCATGGTTGGTGGGACCGGTTGAGTTCAGAGGAAATTCGTGCAGTGATTAGCTATATCAGGCAATTAGCCCCTTACCAACCCCGGATCTAAGGTACCAAGATCCATAAAAACAACTTTGAAAGACCACCTTTTTCACTTTCACTTGTAAAAGCGACGCCACATGGACGAATTAAAAATTCCACTTTCACTGTTAGCGCCAGCCATCGACGTGGATCACCTGGGTTTTAGCGACACCAATGAGCTTCCACCCCTGGAAGAACCCCTCGGGCAAGCCCGGGCCATAGAAGCCTTGGAGTTCGGGCTTCATATGAAAAGCCACGGATTTAACATTTACGCCTCGGGGCCAATTGGTATCGGCAAATGGGCCATTATTCAAAAGCGGGTCAAACAAGTGGCCGCATCCATGCCTGATCCCTCTGATTGGTGTTATGTGCATAATTTTCTGGAACCGTCTTCTCCTCTCTGTCTTTCATTTCCTGCCTCCAAGGGACGGGAGTTTAAACAAGCCCTGAGCTTTGTGATTCAAAGTCTTCAGCGGGACCTTCCCCTGGCGTTTGAAAGCACGAAGTATTTAGATGCCAGGGCAAAAATCATCGAGGACCGTGACCAAAAGAAAGAAGCCCTCTTTAAAGAGATCAATGAAGAAGCTCGCACACGTGGATTTGGCTTCAAAGAAGATCCGGTAGGGTTTAGTCTCGTTCCCATGCGGGACGGGAAACCGATACGGGGAAAAGACCGGGAAACCTTAACCGAGGCCGAAAAAGATGCCATCTCCGAACAGGCAAAAATCCTTGAAGGGAAAATCCGTGAATTTCAAGCCAAGATCCACGCCTTGGACCATGAAGGCGAACATCAACTCAGTGAAATGGATCGCCAGGTCGTTCGGGCGGTCATGCACAACCGGTTTGCGGTCCTTCGTGACCATCACCAATCGTTTCCGGAGGTGTTAGAGTATCTCCAAAAAGTCGAAGAAGACATCGTCACGAACTACAAGGATTTTTTGCCGCGAGAGGGACCGCAATTAGCTCTCCTGGGTTGGGATGTGCGCGATCGCAAACCGAATCTGACCCGATATGAAGTCAACCTTCTCATTGAACATGCGCAACATTCCGGAGCTCCCATTATCGATGAGCCCCATCCGACCTATGCGAATTTAATTGGAAAAATTGAGCGAAAAGCTCATTTGGGCGTGGTCTATACCGATTTTACGGAGATCAAAGCCGGTTCCTGCCTGCGTGCCAGCGGCGGTTTTTTGATTATGAATGTGTTAGACCTTCTCCGTCAGCCCTTTTCCTGGGAAGCACTCAAGCGGGTCATTAAAACCCGCTCGGTCAACATTGAAGATCCGGGCGAGTTCTTGAGTTTTTCCACCACGGGACTCAAGCCTCAACCGATTCCCACTGATATCAAAGTCATCTTATTAGGTCCTCCCCACATTTTTTCCCTCCTGCAAATCTATGAAAATGATTTTTCTAAACTGTTCAAGGTTAAAGCCGACTTCGAGGTGGATATCCCGCGTGATACCCGCCAGGAACAACTCTATGCCCGCTTCATCGCCCAACTCTGTCGCGAGGAAGAACTTCCCCCTTTTGGGGCTGACGCGGTAGGGGAAGTGATCCGGCACAGCCTTCGTCTTGCTGAGCGCCGAGATCGCCTGTCATTGCGCCTCAGTTGGATCAGTGATGTGATTCGCGAAGCGGCCTATTGGGCCAAACAGGATGCCCGGGCACTGGTGTCGAAAACTCACGTGGAAACAGCCATTAACAAAAAGCGGCACCGCACCAATCTGTTGGAAGAAAGGATCCAGGAGGAAATTCAGGAAGGCACGCTCATGGTCGACCTGGAAGGCGAGACCGTTGGGCAGGTCAATGGCTTGTCCATCCATCTTCTGGGGGACTATGCATTCGGTCGCCCCTGCCGGATTACCGCCAGGACCTTTGTGGGAAATGAAGGAGTCATCGATATCCAACGCGAAGCCGAATTGGCCGGCGATATCCACAGCAAGGGGGTCATGACCCTCGCCGGATTTCTTGGTGGGAAATTTGCCGAATTTCAGCCATTCGCCTTGAGTGCATCCCTCACATTCGAACAAACCTATTCGGAAGTGGAGGGAGACAGCGCTGCGGTTGCCGAATTAGTCGCGATTGTATCGAGCCTTGCAAATGTGCCTGTTCGCCAGTTTCTCGCCGTCACAGGGTCGGTCAACCAATTGGGGGAAATTCAACCTATTGGAGGCGTAAACGAAAAGATCGAAGGCTTTTTTGAATCATGCAAAAAACGGGGATTTACAGGAAAACAAGGGGTGCTGATTCCCGCAAAGAACATCCGGCATTTGGCTCTGAATCATGAGGTGGTGGATGCAGTCGAAGCAGGCAAATTTACCGTGTATGGCGTGCATACCATTGAAGAAGTTCTTGAGTTACTCACTGGAATACCTGCGGGAGAAATCCAGCCGGATGGGCAATATCCACCAAACACCATTTTTGAACGCGCCGCGCAACGCCTAACGGAAATGGCTAAAATTGCCGCAGAATGGGGCGACCGCCGTTCCCTTGAAACCACCGACGGCTCCAAGCATCTATTACCCAAGACGGGAAAATGAGTCTGGATGAACAGAAATGTCCGAACACCCTAAATGAACTTCTCCCGATTTGCCGGAGAACCCAAGAAGGAGGGCATGTGATGCCTCTGTACGATTACAAATGTCTCAAATGTGGCAAGGAATGCCTTCTGGCCCTAACACTGAAGGAACATGAAAACAAAGCCGCCACGTGTCCTTCATGCGGGAGCAAGGATTTAGAGCAACTGATCACAAGCTTTATTGCGAGAACCAGCTCGAAAAGTTAACGCAGTTTTTATTATCTTTTTTGAAAAAACCTCCCAACGTGGCCGCACGTGTGCACATCCTGAATAGTCGCACCCTTTTGGAGAAAGTCCTGCTTTTCGAGACAAGAGTCTGATCGGGGGAACGACTCTCACCCCCTTTATTTCATCGGAACGTTCGTTCCATCCGCACAAACGATCATGCCAGCCAACAAGCCAAAACGTGATTACTACGAAGTCCTGGGGGTGGACCGGTCTGCCAGCCGCGACCAGATCAAACAAGCCTACCGGCAACTCGCGCTGAAATACCACCCAGACCGGAACCACGCCCCGGATGCGGAAGAAAAATTCAGAGAAATCGCCGAAGCCTACGCGGTGTTGTCGGACGATGTGAAACGCCGGGAATACGACACCAGCGGCCACATCGGGGTCAGTGAGCGTTGGTCTTCCGAAGACCTGATGCGGGATTTCCAGTTTGGAGATTTTTTCGGCGGCCGCTTCGATGATCTTTCAAATATATTCGGCGACTTCTTAGGGCGACGGACCAGACCGGGGCCTCACATCAACCGTGGCCTGGACCTGCGATACGATTTGGATCTCACACTAGAGGAAGCGGCTAAAGGCGGCGACCGGGAAATTCACATTACCCGTTCAGAGAACTGTGGAACATGTCAGGCCACGGGAGCCAAGCCCGGCACTACGCCCACCACATGCACGGAATGCGAAGGGTCCGGGCAGAAACAACAGGTCAAAGCGGGAAAGGGAGTGCGGATGGTCACCCTCACCACCTGTCCCAAATGTCAGGGGCAAGGCCATTGGATTGAGTCGCCGTGTGAGACCTGTCATGGGACCGGCCACCTCTTCACTCCTCACACGCTCAAGGTTCACATCCCTCCGGGCATTGATGACGGCATGATCATCCGGTTGGCCGGGCAAGGCGAACCCCAAACAAAAGGTAGTCCAGCCGGTGACCTCCTAATCCGGCCACACCTTCGTCCGCATCCCACACTCCAGCGACAGGGAAGCGACTTATTCACCATGACCTCCTTGTCCTTTGTCGATGCCGCACTGGGAACCAAAGTCCCGATTAAGGGATTAGGGGGAAACTCGCTGATGGTCACGGTTCCACCCGGAACCCAGAGTGGAACGTCTTTGCGGCTTCATGGACGCGGCATGCCCCGGCTCGACACCAAAGGCAAGGGTGACCTGTTTGTCATCGTGGAAGTTCGCACACCCACACACCTCACACCCCAACAGCGCACATTGCTGGAAGAATTCGCCCGGCTAGAAAAAAGCAAGACTCCGTAGCCGCAAAGCCACATAAAAGAGCTTTGCCTCGTCAGGCATATCCAGAGAAAAAGACGAACTATCAAGGACGGATCGTACGGATAAATCCCCGCTTGCTACTTGCGGGGATGACAAAAGAGTCTGTCATACTGTGCCAGCATCGAAGGATCTGTGCCAAGGTTGACGAAGCCACGGCTCAGCGAGCGAGATCCTTCTTTCACTCAGGATGACATCTAGTACACGAGTCCATCGCATCTATAGTCACTCGCACCATATTGTATCGGGAACCCATCTCAGGTTCCTTTGGCGTTTCCATGCCTAATCGACAAAGATGACAAGAAATCTCAAAACCGATCAATTTCCCTCATTCGCCTTTGTGATAGAAAGAAATTGGCGGCGGGTACCGTTCCATAAAAACCACATAAATAGATTCTCGTAGACACAGGAAAACCCTTGAATGCTTGCCTGGGTTATACCTGCCGTAGGATGGAGAAAGGATAGATAATGGTGCGATAAAGATGCCGGCCTTTCAAGCATGTGGACTCGTGAGCTAGAGTAGGCCTATCTGAGGTTCTGCGAGATTAGGCGAGTGTGCCAATAACCCCAGGCAACACCATTCAGTGCTTGTTTAAGGAAAATTTTACGCATGAAGAATCACTCCCCTTCCAAAGACACGTATCCAGCAAAAGAAGGAAAGGCGAGCCCACAAACCTTTTTGTCCACTGATTTGCTCGGGTGGCTGACGAACGGGATTTCCGATGGGCTTGCCGTCATCTTTCAAGATCGGATGATCCTGGAAAATGATCGGTTCCGTCATCTTATCAACGCTGTGGCCACCACCGCCGAAACTTCTCGTCAACATTTGAAGGTGACTTCTTCCCCTCTTCCAACCAGGGAACGGATTCTCAGCGATGCTGCGGCCTGGAACGATCAACCGCTGGGAACCCGATGGACTCGCCGGTACCACGGAATCGATGTGGCCGGTCGGGAGTGTTTCTATGAAGGCACCTTTACCCTTGTGCCCCTTCGCCAAAACCAGGCGGTCCTCATTGTGCTTCAGGATCTGACCGACCACATGCGACTCGCATCCGAAGTCGATGTCTCCAGTCGGTTTCAGGCCGTCTTTGCTCGAATCGGCGAACTGGCAGTTAGCGAAGTGCCCGTTCAGAGTATCATGAATGAGGCGGTTCAACTGACGGCGGAAGCCTTAAGAGTCGAACTCTGTAAAATTCTTATTCCACGGGACTCTCATGAATTTTTATATCTAGTGGCGGGTTTTGGCTGGCGACCGGGTTTGATTGGGAGTTTAACCGTCGAAGGTGGGACTCATTCCCAAGCCGGATATGCGATTAGGGAACGCCGGCCCGTGGTGGTGCGAGATCTCCGAATCGAAACCCGGTTTACCCCTTCCAAACTTCTTTCCGACCACGACGTGATCGCAGGCATGAGTGTCCCGATGA
>JAOUGQ010000038.1 GCA_029865515.1 Nitrospirota bacterium | reverse complement strand
ATGATATTGAATCTGCCATTTCTGTTTTGTCATCCCCGCAATTCGTCAGCGGGGATTCATCTGAAGAATTTTTAAAATGGATGCCCAGACAGAAAATGTCGGCATGACCCCTTCCTCTGTCATTCCCTCCGGCCCGTAGCAGGGATCTCTTCCTCTGACTTTTTACGTTTCACGTCTTCGGAAGATGGATTCCCGATAATACATCTGGAGAATGACGCATGATTCTGATTCCCCCTGTTCCCTCCATCGTTGTAGCGATCTTCAACAGTTAGCCATAATTGTGTGTGGCTTTTCTCGCCAGTGAACAGTGTTTGGCCTGCTCCTTTCTCTCAGAACGCATTGCAAAAACAAGAGAATTAGGCAGAGTTCCTTCTTTGGCATAAACTTCGCTTAAAGGTGAGATAAGGAATCCATCGTGATAATACCCCCTGTGGTTACCGGGAATACTTCCGGCAAGGACGCAGTGGTGGGTTGGAACCCGCGGTGCCTGACCTCCAGAGTCGGGGGTTTTCCTCTCTGGAAAAAGAGGTTTGATGCCCGGTGAAGTTTTGTTTCACCGGTGGAGAAGGAAGTGTATGTATAGAATTTTAGATGGTAGTGAAAATGGGATCCTGGGAATAAAGGTTGAGAGTAAATTGACCGCTGAAGAGTATGAATTATTAAATTCTTACTTGGAACAACTGATGCAGGACGTCGGACCGATCAATTTCTTATGCGATATGGCAGATTTTGAGGGATTGGATAGTCAGGCTTTGTGGGAGGAGATGACCGGTCATCTCCAGAGTCTTGACGATTTTCCAAGGATTGCGGTGTTGGGGGACCGACGGTGGTTGGAGTGCGGTACCAAAGTGTTTGAACCCTGGCTCAAGACGCAATTGAAATATTTTACCCCGGATCAGATCGATGAGGCCTGGCTCTGGGTGAAGGGAGAAGATGTCCGAACGAGATGACAACGTGGTGAAGCTGGACGACGCCGAAAAGGCTGGCCTGAATGAGTTTTTGAGCATCCTGGATGAACAACCGTTTGCGCCGAAACCCCTTCTTCTCTCCGATCGAATTCATCGGACGGTAGAGGGGCAGATTGTCGTTCCCGTGTCGATCAAGGGAATGGCACCTTCCCTCTCGTTAGCACTGTTGATGGGTCACAAGTCTGAGCAAGTCTACAAACAGACCGCTTGCCGGGTAATCTTAGCTCAATGTCCTGAGAAAGATCGGGACCACGCGATGTATGTCTGGGGAGGGCGCAATTGGCAAGCCCTCCTCTAAAGAAAATGACTGTTGATTCTGCAATGGGAACTTTTAAAAAAGGAGTTGAGATGTCAAAGATCAATACCTCGGTTTCTCCTCTACAATGGGCTGATCGGTTTCGTGCGCAACGAGATAAATTAGAAAATCTGGCTCGCGCTCAAGCGGGACCCGCTGCCTGGGCCGCATTTGATGGAGAGACGGAAGAACTTTTGCGGCAGGCCTATGGAGAAGCTCATCAGTATGTGGAATCGTATACCTATGCCTGCCTGGGGGAAGCTGAAGCGCTCGTCAACATGCCTGAGTCCGCACAAGAATCGTTGAGTGAGGATCTTCCCCAAAAAGCCATCCAACAACGAAGGCAACTCATCAACGGCGTGTTGGCCGAGCGAGAGGCCTTGTAATCTGTAGAGACAGGAACCCTTGCCGGCGAAGACCAGGAGGATCCGCCAGGTCTGAATGAGTCGATTTCCAGGATGCGGCTGCTATTCTTATTATGAATAGCAGCCGCATATTTTTTTAACTGAGTAGAGAACGCGATTGCCATAAGCTAGACTAGATCTTTGAGGGGCATTCCCATGGAAATATGTTGAAAGGAGCGCAATGATGAAGGTGCTGCTGGCCTTAGAACAAACCCGCATTTCTGAAGGAGCCATTCGGATACTGAGCAGGATGACACTTCCCGGTGGTTCAGATCTTTTTCTTCTCTATGTCAATCCTCTTCCTCGACAGATTATGGGTCTGGCTAAAAAACGGGATGCCAAAATATCTCAGCAGGTTCACGATGTCCAGAAGAACGTGCTTGAACAGGCACGCCAGTTTTTGGATAAGGTTGAGAACCGGTTCAATCAGCAGAAAGTGAATTGTGTTTCGATGGTAAAAAATGGAGTTCCTGGAGAGGAGATTTTAAAAGTCATTCATGCAAGAGACATCGATCTGGTGGTCCTCGGGACACGGGGATTTTCCAAAGCGACAGGGTTTTTCCTGGGGAGCGTCAGCCAAGGGGTGTTACAGGAAGCGCCATGCTCGGTGTTGATCGCGCGCAAAATGTCTCGTGAGAAAAAGACGGGTCGAGGCATGAAACTGCTTCTGGCCATCGATGGTTCTCCCGATTCGCAGGCGGCAGTCGATTTTGTGAAAACGGTGGGATTGACTGCTTCCTCGCATCTCACCATTCTCCATGTCGTGAAAAAACATGTGTACGAAACCGGACGGACGTTGATTGCCGATAGCCATCATGAGAAGAAATTGGCAGAATTGGCAGAAGAACTTCTTGAGGTTCGAGGGCGAGAGGGAGCGAAACTTCTTGAACAGACTCGAAAGGGCTTGTCCTCTCCTGGTCTGGCCATTCAAGAGCGACTGGTCTATGGCAACCCTGCGGCCGAAATTCTTAAAGCCGCTCGATATTTAGAGGCCGATCTCATTGTGATGGGGTCGCGAGGTACGACTGGCATTAAACGGATTTTGGGCAGTGTGTCGAATAAAGTCGCACACAGTGCCGGATGTCCGGTGGCGATCATGCGAAACAAGCGGAGGAAGTGATCTTCCGAGGCCTCTAGGGAAGGAACAATTCTTCAAGATGAGCGGGAACGGATTTCTGGCATTTAATGTTGTCCATGGGGCTGCTGGGAAGCGCGACGTTCGGGTTTGGAGTGTGGAGATTGAGAAGACAGTTTGACTAAGGGATTGCCGAAAGAGGACCGGAAAGGGAAATAAAGGGTTCTGCCGAAAATTCTCATGAACGCTGGTAGGTGAATCATGGCAAAAAACAATGAGGAAAAACTCTTCAATAACGGTGATCCCATTGCGACTTCCTCGTATTTTTTAAATAGACCGTTGCCGGCGGGGCTTGAAGGGTTGGCTGATTTGGCCCTGGATCTCCGGTGGACATGGAGTCATTTTAGCGATCGTCTGTGGGAACGGTTGGACCCGGAGGCCTGGGAACAAACCGGCAATCCCTACTTCATTTTGCAAAGTGTGTCCAAAGCGCGGCTTGAGGAAGCAGGAAAAGATCATGATTTGAAGCGTGACCTGCAAACCTGGCTGAAACAACATCAGGAATATCTGAAAGAGCCGGGATGGTTCGGGGAAATACATGCCGGAGCCGGTCTCAATGGCGTGGCTTACTTCAGTATGGAATTCGGGTTGAGCGAAGCCCTCCCCATCTATTCGGGCGGGTTAGGGATTTTAGCCGGAGACCACCTCAAAACCGCGAGCGATCTCGGAGTCCCCATTTTAGGCGTGGGCCTCCTGTATCAGCAGGGCTACTTTCGTCAAATTTTGAGTCCAGAGTCATGGCAGGCAGAAGCGTTTCCGTATAACGATCCCATCAGTCTTCCGGTCATGCCGGTCCAGAATCCGGATGGTGGATGGCTGCGAATCAAACTGCAGCTCCCCGGACGAACGCTCTTAGTTCGGGTGTGGCAGGCCAAGGTGGGAAAGATTCGCTTGTATCTTCTGGATAGCAATGATCCGCTCAATGGTCCGCGGGATCGGAGTGTGACGGCGAACTTGTACCCCGCCGGCCAGGAACAGCGTCTCATGCAAGAGATTGTGTTGGGAATTGGTGGATGGCGCATGCTGGAGGAGTTAGGCTACGAGGTAGAAGTGTGTCATCTCAACGAGGGACATGCGGCTTTTGTCATCCTGGCGCGGGCCAGGAGCTTTATGATGCAATCCGGCCTTTCCTTTTCCCAGGCTCTCCTTGCGACCCGAGCCGGGAATGTGTTTACAACCCATACGCCGGTCGAAGCTGCCTTTGATCGCTATAATCCCAATCTCCTTCGACCGTATGCCCAACACTTTTCCGAAATGGTGCAGGCGCCCATGGAGGAACTTCTCGCCCTGGGACGTCGTGATTCCAACGATTCCAATGAAGCGTTTAATATGGCCTATCTTGCCATGCGGGGCTGTGGCGTGGTGAACGGTGTCAGCCGTTTACATGGCATGGTCAGCCGGAAAATTTTTCAGCCTCTGTACCCGCGTTGGCCTATTGCCGATGTGCCGGTGGGTCACATCACGAACGGGGTGCATGTCCCTTCCTGGGATTCCTCTCTTGCCGATGCCTTGTGGACACGGATTTGTGGAAAGAGGCGTTGGGTTGGAACCTTGGAAGAGCTGGCCCCGCGCATGACCCAGGTATCTGATGAGGAATTGTGGAATTTTCGAGTTTCGCAACGGTTGGAATTGATTCACTATGTGCGGCGGCGTCTCGTACACCAATTGCGGGAGCATGGGGCTCATTCGGATCTCCTTCAACGGGCTCGTCATGTGTTTGATCCCAATGTGTTGACTCTGGGTTTTGCCAGACGATTTACGGCCTACAAACGTCCAACACTCCTATTGTCCCAACGAGAGCGGTTGATTCGGCTCCTTTGCGATCCGAACCGTCCCGTCCAACTCGTCGTGGGGGGCAAGGCCCATCCTCATGATGATGAAGGCAAACGCCTCGTTCAAGCCTGGGCGCAATTTGCGATTCAAGCCGAACTGCGGGATCGGGTCGTGTTTTTAGAGGATTATGAAATGACCTTGGCCCAAGAACTTGTGGCAGGGGTGGATGTGTGGCTGAATACCCCACGACGCCCCTTAGAGGCATCGGGAACGAGTGGCATGAAGGTGCTCGTGAATGGGGGGCTCAATCTTTCGGAACTCGATGGGTGGTGGGCTGAAGCCTATACGCCCCAGGTTGGGTGGGTGATTAACGGGGAGGGGCTAGAACCCAACCCCGAACGGGATGCTTTGGAAGCTGAGCAACTTTATCAAATTCTGGAGCACCAGATTATTCCGGAATTCTACGACCGTGATCAAGGCGGGATTCCGAGAAGATGGATTGACCGTGTTCGTGCCAGTATGTCGACACTAACCCCGCATTTCAGCAGTAATCGGATGATGCGGGAATATGTGGAACATGCCTACCTGCCCGCTGCCGAAGCCTATCGAGCCCGAATAGCCAATGATGCCGGGCTAGCCAAAGAGCTGGAGGGCTGGCTTGACCTGCTCAGGGAAAACTGGAAAGGATTACGGTTTGGCGATCTCAGAGTTGTGCCCGCCGGGGAAAATCATGCATTTGAGGTGGAAGTCCATTGCGGGGAACTTGATCCGGATGTGATCCGGGTGGAATTGTATGCGGAGGGTCAACACGAACATCCTTCCTGCCGGATTCCGCTTCGGATGAAAGGCCCTGTCTCCGGTTTAGTCAATGTCTATTGCTATGGCGGGGACGCTCCGGCTTCACGTCCCGCCAGCCATTACACCCCTCGGCTGGTTCCCGATCATCCGCATGCGGCAGTTCCGTTAGAATGTGACGAAATTCTCTGGATGCAGTAGGAGCGCTTGTCCCCCAGGACGGTTAATAGTCTTTTTTCCTCAACCCTTTCTTTTTGTTCAGGCTCTTCTCTCGGTAATTTCTCTATTTGGTTGGTCTCATCTTCAAGCCCTTCTTCCTTTTGCAAGATCTTTGTCCACACAATAGCAAGATTCTCATGTGGGGAATTTTGGGTCAGTAGTTTTTGGGGGTCTTGTAGAGGAGTGCATTTTACTTCGATGCGTTCACGCATTGTAACCCGCATGCCATGGCCGGAAAGTCCCTTAGTGCACAGAGCCTTCACCCTTTTTATCTTTGGTATAAATTTTGTATCTGTACAAGACTTCTAGATAGCGTGGGGATACAATAAACAAAAATAAATGGAGGGCTATCATTGATGATTATGGTTGTGACATTTCAACAGGAATTTCGCGATAAAATAGGCTCTTTTCTTTCCGAGAAAGGGCATGAGGTCTGCATCCCTCCTCATAGACAGGATGTGGTTCCCTTGGTGAAGGAAAAGAATCCTTTAGTGATCGTGTTGGATATGTATGTTGCCGAGCCAAGTGGCCTGGAGGTGCTGAGGGAACTGCGAGCCCAAAATTACAAGGGGAAAGTTGTGGCTTTGGCCGGAACATCGGTGAGTTCCTTAATGGCACAAGCGTTTCACCTGGGTGTGGACCAGGTGATTGGAGGAATTCAAGGGAGTGGGGGAGCGCTCAATCTTGATCAGGTGGAATCGGCTATCAAAACGGCACTACACGCGGATATTGCCAAGCGCGCCTTTGAACTGTATGAGGCTCGAGGCCGGACGAAAGGGAACGACCTGGGGGACTGGGTTGAAGCCGAGCGACAAATTCTGAAGAGGAGCATTCCGTTGACACCATCAGGACAAACAGCAACCAAAGCTGAATCTGAAAAGATTCCTAAGAAGCCTACTAAAACCAAAAAAGCATCATCCTGAAAGAGCTGACATTTAATCCTATGTGAAATGCGTGATCTCGTATTGATGGCCGGTGTGTGTCCGAGACGGCTCTGTGATTGGGATTTCCGCTTTTATTTTCCTTCTCAACAGCCTTTCATCCTATCCAGGCAGAGTTGATCGTGAATCTGGCCAGAGGAAGTGGAATCTTATTGCATCCAACCTCTCTCCCCGGGACATGGGGAATCGGTGACTTAGGACCCACCGCCTATCAGTTTGTGGATTTTCTGAAAGCGGCGGGTCAGAGTTGGTGGCAGATGTTGCCATTGGGACCGACCGGCTATGGCAATTCTCCCTACATGTGCTTTTCCGCTTTTGCAGGAAACCCCCTGTTAATCAGTCCGGAAAAACTTGTGGAGGATGGGTTTGTCTTGGCGGAGGATGTGAAAAGGCCTCCATCTTTTTCAGCCGAACGGGTCGAGTACCGTCGTGTCATTGAACAGAAGCGCGTCCTCTTAGGAAAGTCCTATGCACAATTTAAAGCCAATTCCACTGCCGAACATCGGCAAGACTTTTCTCTGTTCCGGGAGAAGCATGCTTCGTGGTTAGAAGACTTCTCCCTCTTTATGGCGTTGAAGGAAACCCATCAGGGACAGGCGTGGACTCGATGGGAGGATCCACTGATCACTCGAGATCCTCAAGCCCTGCAGAAATGCAGTCGTCGCCTCCGGGACAGGATGGATTATCACCGGTTTCTCCAGTATCTCTTTTTTCATCAATGGGCTGCCCTGAGACAGTATTGTCACGCCAATGGAATCCGAATCATTGGAGATCTCCCGATTTATCTTGCCCATGATAGTTCCGAAGTCTGGTCACATCCCGATTTGTTTTATCTGGATGATCAAGGGCAATCCTCGGTGGTGGCTGGTGTGCCGCCGGATTATTTCAGTGCAACGGGACAACGGTGGGGGAATCCTATTTACCGGTGGGACGTCAGGGCCAAGTCCGGGTATCAATGGTGGATCGATCGATTCCGGGCCAACCTGGCTCTCATGGATTTACTTCGATTGGATCATTTCCGTGGTTTTGAGGCCTACTGGGAAATTCCTGCATCTGAACCGTATGCCGTCAATGGTCGGTGGGTGAAAGGTCCGGGTGCCGAGTTGTTTTCAGTCGTCAAAACCGCACTTGGGGATTTGCCGGTCATCGCGGAGGATTTAGGGGTTATTACGCCGGAAGTTGAAGTCTTGCGGGATATCTTTGGGTTTCCTGGAATGCGAATCTTGCAAATGGCGTTTGGCCGGGACCCTAAAGCTCATACCTATCGTCCCCACAATTATATCCAGAATTGCATCGTGTATACGGCCACTCATGATCACAATACGACAGTCGGATGGTTTACGGCCGAACCGGGGAAGGAAACCACCCAATCCAAAGAAGAGGTCAAGGAGGAGCGTGCGAGTGTGTTGAACTACCTCGGGACCGACGGTTGTGAAATTCATTGGGATATGATTCGATTAGCTATGAGCTCGGTTGCCCGACTCGCCGTTGTTCCGCTTCAGGATGTTTTGGGATTGGGGAGTGCATGCCGGATGAATCGTCCGGGCACGCTCAAAGGAAACTGGGAATGGCGATTCCAGCCCGAACTGCTGACGGAGGAGATTGGAATCCGCCTTCGAGATCTGACAGCTTTGTTTGAACGACTGCCCATAACCACCCCGGATGAACTCTATAAAAAGATATCGACTTCTTGAGAAAAGGAGAGTTGGATGAAAATTCTGGTCGCAGTTGATCCTTCGCAACATTCGCAGGAGGCTGTTCGATTTGTGAAGTCTGTGGAATGGCCCAAGAAATCCGAATTGTTTTTGATGCACGTCATTGAAATGAAAGATGCTCCTCCTCTCCTGCCGTCAGGAGGACCTTCGAATTGGGATCGGGTCATTTCCCAGGCAAGGGGAAAATTGTTCACCGAGGCAAAGACTTTTCTTGACCGCACCAAACAGGAGATTTTCGAAGAAAGGCATTTACCCATTCAATCCCTTGTGATGGAGGGGCTACCAGGTGCCGAAATTCTGCAGGTGGTGGAAGACTATAAGATTGACCTGGTCATCATAGGAACTCGTGGTCTTTCCAATGTTAAACGTTTTCTTCTTGGCAGTACCAGTGACTGGGTGATGAGAGAAGCGCCCTGTTCCGTCCTATTGGTTCGTGAGAAATTAAGTCAGGTGACGATGGGGAAAACCTCTGCCAAAATTCTTCTGGCCACCGACGGGTCATCTGTTGCGATGAGTACGGTGCAGAGGCTCGGTCTGTTGAGATGTACTCCTCCTCCAAAGGTGACGGTGGCGCATGTGGTGGGCAAGCCGGCTTACTTGGAAGGGTGGTATTGGGGAAAAGGAAAAGCCGAGTTTCAACAATTGGCTCAACACATGCTTGAAAAGGCGGAAAAAGACGGCGCCAGTCACTTGGAAGAGATCAGCCATGCTGTCAAAAAACTGGATATGAAAGTCGAGACGGTGTTGACCAAAGGAGATCCTGCTGAAGAAATCGTTAAGATCGCGGAACGTTCGAAGGCCAAATTGATTCTGGTTGGATCAAAAGGATTTATGGGAGGCAAGCCGGTTCCCCTGGGAGGAGTGGTTCGAAAAATTGCCCGCTATGCCCCATGCTCGGTGTTTTTGGTTCGCCCTGGCAGAACTGAGAGCGATGCTTAAGTGGAAAGCGGTGGGGACAGGTATGGTCAAAACCATGAGAGCAGGACGGTCTCACTGGCGGGGGTTTTTCGCTGGTAGGGATTGCCACATGGACTGTCTATTTCCTCAATGCGGGACGAACCTCAGGCCAATGGAATGTGATGCCGGTTTCTGATCACAAATCGAAAAACATTTGCTGGCATGCCTTGGATGGTGAATCCGTCCTGAAGGCGGTGGCCAGTCAGATGAGGGGGTTATCGCAGGATGTCGCTGCCCAGCGTCTGGTCCTCTATGGCCCTAATCGCTTACGCCCACCCCAAAAACAGGGCGCTTGGGAGCGTTTCCTCACCCAGTTCCACAACATTTTGATTTATATCCTGTTAGCTGCGGGTAGCGTGACCGCTATGCTCGGCCATTGGGTGGATACCAGCGTTATCCTGGGAGTTGTGGTCATCAATGCCATCATTGGCTTTATTCAGGAGGGAAAAGCAGAACGGGCGATGGATGCCATTCGCCGAATGCTGTCGGTTCAAGCCAGTGGGCTTCGTGATGGAACACGTTGTCAGATTCCGGCCGAACGCCTCGTTCCGGGTGATATTGTGTTTCTTCAATCGGGGGACAAAGTTCCGGCGGATTTGCGTCTTCTCAAGGTGAAGGATTTACGCATTGAAGAAGCCGCGTTGACGGGTGAATCCGTTCCCGTCGAAAAACATATGAAGCCGGTGCTGGAGACCGCGCCGATTGGGGACCGAAGAGGTATGGCGTATTCAGGGACCCTGGTGTCGTATGGAACGGGGACCGGCGTGGTGGTGGCGACGGGAGATGCCACAGAAATTGGACGGATCAGCAGCATGCTGGCCAGGGTGCAGACACTCACGACGCCACTTCTCCGAAAGATCGCAGAATTCGGCACCAGGCTGAGCATCGCGATCATCACGGGGGGGGTGGGGATCTTTCTTTTCGGGGTCTTGTTTCGTGAGTACCGGATGAGTGACATGTTCCTGGCAAGTGTGGGTTTGGCCGTCGCCGCCATTCCGGAAGGGCTACCGGCTATTATGACGATCACGCTGGCTATCGGGGTTCAGGCGATGGCGCGACGTCATGCGATTATTCGTCGGCTGCCGGCTGTGGAGACCCTAGGGGCAGTGACCGTCATTTGTTCGGACAAAACCGGAACGCTTACACGAAATGAAATGACGGTTCAAACGCTGGCAACGGCGGCCTATACTGTTGATGTGAGTGGTGTCGGATATGATCCGCATGGCGGATTTACTCTACATGGAAACACCGTTGTGCTGGGCGACTTGCCGGATGTCATGGAACTCGCTCGAGCCGGAATTTTGTGTAACGATACCGATCTGGAGCACGCGGAGGGGGTTTGGAGGGTCAACGGGGATCCTACTGAAGGTGCCCTGGTGACCTTGGCACGAAAAGCGGCGCTGGACGTCCGCTTCGAACAGGAGATGTGGCCCCGGACGGATGTGATTCCCTTTGAGTCCCAGCATCGGTTTATGGCGACGTTACATCATGACCATGCCGGCCATGGATTTATTTACGTCAAGGGTGCTCCTGAACGGATATTAGACATGTGCGCCTTTCAACGGAACCTGGGAGAGGATCGTCCTCTCAATTGCCGATCGTGGCATGATCGGATTGAGGAGATGGCGAGCCAGGGGCAGCGCGTGTTGGCGGTGGCATTTGCCTCCACCAACCATGAACATCAAGAGTTGCGTTTCCAGGATGTCGAAAACGGGCTCACGATGTTGGGGTTGTTCGGCATTATTGATCCACCGAGGCCAGAAGCGATTGAAGCGGTCCGGCAATGTCGACAAGCCGGAATTCGGGTCAAAATGATCACCGGCGATCATCTGGTGACGGCCAGAACGATCGGATTGCAAATGAATATCGGAGATGGCAAACGTGCCATCTCCGGCCAGGAACTGGAAATCTTGGACGATGACCAATTGAGGAATGTCGTGGGCGGTACCGACATCTTTGCCCGGACCAGTCCCGAGCATAAATTACGGCTCGTGCAAGCCCTCCAGGCCGGTGGGGAGGTGGTCGCCATGACCGGCGACGGCGTGAATGATGCGCCGGCACTGAAACGGGCGGATGTCGGAGTGGCCATGGGAGTCAAAGGAACGGAAGTGGCGAAGGAAGCGGCCGAGATGGTGCTGGCGGATGATAATTTTGCCTCGATTGCTCATGCGGTTGAGGAAGGCCGTCGGGTGTACGACAATATTCAAAAATCCATTCTCTTTATTCTTCCCACCAATGTGGCTGAGGCAGGGGTCATTGTGACCGCTATCCTGTTGGGAAAGATGTTGCCCATTACGCCGGTACAAATCCTGTGGGTGAACATGATCACTGCCGTGACGCTGGCCCTGGCCCTGACAGTCGAGCCTTCAGAGTCGAATGTCATGCAACGTCCTCCCCGAGATCCTCGCGAGCCTATTGTATCCAGGTTTCTTCTGTGGAGAATCGCCTTTGTGTCCATCTTGGCGGTGGGCGGCACTTTCGGGCTGTTTTTGTGGGAACGGGGCCAGGGGGCTTCTCTTGAAACCGCGAGAACCATTGCGGTCAATATGCTGGTGGTCTTTGAAGCGTATTATATCTTGAATGCCAGATTCTTTTATGGATCGGTTCTATCCCGCGAGGGACTTTTCGGAAATCCCTATGTTCCCCTGACCATAGGACTGGTCTTAGCGATGCAAGGGCTCTTTACCTATACGGAGATGATGCAAACGCTCTTTCATACCACCGGAATCGATGGGTTGGCGTGGCTTCGAATTGTCGGCATTGGAGCGATCATTTTTATTCTTGTGGAATTCGAAAAATACCTATTTCGGATTATTCTAAAATTGAGAACGCCCGACGTGAGAGTTTGACCAGTGTGTTGCGCTAGTCAGATGGGCTTCAGAAATGACACTGGAATAGACGGATTGGATTCAGGTCAATGACCCAGTGCTCTTCAGTGTTTTCATCCCGCCTGCACCCGCATCTCTATGAAATCAATACCTGGGTATGGTTGCACGAACTTTCCCGAAAAATGGATCGGACGATTCGCCTTGGCGACGTGCCAGACCAAGAATGGGATGACCTTCAGGCCAAGGGATTTGATTGCCTTTGGCTCATGGGTATATGGGAACGGAGTCCGCTCGGCCGGCAGATTGCCAGGCGACATCCTGATTTACAGAAGGAATATGCCAAAGCTCTTCCCGGTTGGCAGGAATCCGATGTGGTGGGCTCCCCCTATGCCATTCGGGCCTATCAGCCGGATCCTGACCTGGGGTCATGGGAACAACTGGAAAAGGTATTGGGCAAGCTCCATGATCGTGGCATGAAATTGATTCTGGACTTTGTCCCCAATCACACGGCGTTGGATCATGAGTGGACCACCAGGCATCCTGAATACTATATCCAGGGAACGTGCCAGAATGCGACAAACTTCCCAACCAGGTTTTTTCCTGTCGAGACCCCTGAAGGCATTCGGTATCTGGCGCATGGCAAAGATCCCCATTTCCCGGCATGGACGGACACCGCGCAATTACATTATTTCAATCCGGACACCCGTTCGGCGCTGCTTCACGAACTTTACACCATTGCCCAATACTGCGATGGCGTTCGGTGTGACATGGCCATGCTGGTTCTCAATGAAGTCTTTGCTCAAACCTGGGAGGGACAGCTTGAAAGTCTTGTTTTCCCTTCCCGGGAGTTTTGGACGGAAGCCATCGCGCTCCTTCCGGATTTCATCTGGATTGCCGAGGTGTATTGGGGGCGAGAATGGGAGCTTCAGCAATTGGGCTTTCACTATACCTATGACAAACGGTTGTACGATCGTCTTCGTCATTCCACTCCCCACGAGGTGACGCTTCACCTTCAGGCAGATATGGCTTTTCAAGGTAAACTTGTACGATTTTTGGAAAATCACGATGAGGCGAGAAGCGCTGTGGAGTTTGGAAGCGTCCGTCTTCCTGCTGTCGGGGTTCTTATGGCGACCTTGCCGGGCATGCGCCTCTACCACCAGGGGCAATTAGCCGGAAAGCGCGTTCGGATCCCCGTTCAACTCTGCCGAGTTCAGGATGAACCTCCTGATGAGGCGACGGCGGCCATGTATGACCGCATACTGTCGATCGCCAATGATGACGTGTTTCACCAAGGTCAGTGGGAACTCCTCCCTGCGCATTCTGCCGGAGATAATACCTTTCATAACGTCATTGCCTATCAATGGAAAACACTTCAGGATTGGAGACTCATCGTGGTGAATTTGAGTGACATGGTTGCCCAAGCGTACATTCATCTGAAAGGCCAACTCGGGAGTGATCCGCATGAATGTGCTCTCTATACCCTCCATGACCGGTTCAACGATCTGGTGTATGAGGGAAGGTGGAAGAATGTCAGCACCTACGGGCTTTATGTCCACCTTGATCCGTTCGGATGCCATGTCTTTGCTCTGAGAGATGCAGCTGTTGAGAATGGAAAAGGCCAACATTAGAAAAACGGTCCGGAATGGCTGTGGGTGAATCAGGGGGAAATCGTGTCTGCCCACAGCGGTTGCCTCCAATGGGTTGTGTCGTTAATCCGGGTACCGTCCGTTGGGCCTGACAACGAGATGAGCTGGATCAACCGGATCAATATGGGTTCCCGTTTTCACCTGAATACCGGAGAGAAAAGTTTGACAAAAACGTAGGACGGCCACCAGACAATGGTGTGCCTTGTCATGGTCGTCTATGAACGGGATCGCTTTTTTTTAAGGAGGTGTTGAAGAGTGTTACCGGGGATGTTCCCGGGATTCACAGGAGCGCTTTCCCCAAGCCCCCTGATCGCCTTCTGCCGAACGGCAACAAATACCCTCTGTGCGCTTCCCCGCCGCGCAGGTCTTCACATCCTGCGCGCGTACCTGCTTCTTCTTCTGCTCTGCGTGTCCATGAGGGTGTCACCCTTCTTTCGAGAAGCCTCGGGACGGAGCCGGACGTGTCTTCCTTTGTGGGATCTCGTGACAAACCTTGCCTGCGCTTCATAAAAACAGCGCAGGATATCTCTCAGGTTGCTGAGGGGAGGAATGCGCACATCTGATTAGACAACACCTTTGAAAGATGCCCCTCAGCTTGCTAGGGGGAGCTTCACTTTTTTTGGGAGGAACAGGTTGGTTGAATCTGTTGGTAAGACAAGTCTCTACCCCGACCGGTATTGGCTGGGCTGAGTCAGCTGATTATCCCGGCCATGCTTGGGTTGGCTCTAACAGCGATCAACGGCTTGGATGAAAACCATACGGCCTCGTTCACACCGCATTCACGGTTTGTGAGAAAAACAGCCAGGCAATCCTGATACCTTTTCGTTTCCCTTTCCCGGCTTTTGATCGCGTATCTTCCAATCCACATGCTGACGGACTCACCGCAGGCCAGGACGGTGTTGATCATAATTGGGCTGAGGGTAAAAACAGAATTGAGTTGGTTGAAAGAGCGTGTCCGTTCTGATGGATCCAAAAATTTTCCCCACGGTTCCAATTTCCAGCTTCACGAGTCGGACTTGAGGAGGCCTTCCAGAGTAGGGCGCCATCGGACTCCATCACGTGCGCAGACTTTCCCTGTGCCTTCCGATTTCAGGTAAAAGCAACGCGTTTGCATATATTTAAAAATGTTATGAAAGGTGAAAATATTTTATATTTGTCTATGAAAAAGATGTGGGTGTTTAATGAGGCTATGAGGAATGAACAAATAACCATTGAATCGAATGGAGGCGGACAATCAGTCCGTTCCTTGATTCATGAAAGAAGGAGGATTTCCATGAACAGCAATTTCAACAAGACAGCATTATATCCTTGGGCCTTGGCTCTAGCTCTTGCAGGGTTAATCGCGCTTCCCTTGTCTGGCAACGGAGGTTTAATGGGTCAGCCCGGACCCGAAGTGGAGGATGAG
Organism: Nitrospirota bacterium; assembly: GCA_029865515.1. Classification (GTDB taxonomy): domain Bacteria; phylum Nitrospirota; class Nitrospiria; order Nitrospirales; family UBA8639; genus Nitrospira_E. The sequence continues at coordinate 1,506 of JAOUGQ010000038.1, read as the reverse complement.
GTGGATTGGGCCCTGGCCAAGGAGGAGACGGAGGAAGAGGAGGTCGATTGGACTTTGGCCAAGGAAAAGACGGAGGAAGAGGAGGTCGACTGGACTCTCGCATAAGGCGTGCCAGAGTGGGAGGGCTGATTGGCGTTCCGGCCCTCTCCGCTCTTCCTCATTTTACAGGTTGTGAAGTAACTTTTTTCACCTGTCACTTACAATTATAAGGAGAGGTTCCCATGAAAACCGTTAATTTAGCCAGTCGTATCGGAGGGCTGGTCAAATCATTCCCAGTGTCAGGCCAGCCAAAATCCCAATTGTGCATTCTCATGATTATATTAATGGTGATGGCAAGTGGGTGTAGTAGCACTCAACCTCGTCTTCAGAAATATTTTGAACCTGAGCCCGAATCATCCTCAGTCCTTCAGGATAAGTTGTCGGCTAACTCCAGTAATCGCCTTCCAATGGGTATGGTCCTTCTCCTGAGTGAGAGCCATTCCCCTTCGTCCCCTTCCGTTAGTGAAGATAGTTGGGCTCAGTTCACCGCCCAAGCCAAACACAAGATTCAGGGCCACATTCCCGTCACCGTGCAGGAAGTTTTGTATTTGAATGAAGGTCCTGTTGGAGGAAAATCCGACTTTCTCAGAGAGCTGAGAGAGCATGCCAAGACCGATATGGTGTTGGTGGTCGCTCCCTCCAATAGAGAGGTTGAGGGACCTGCCCAATTTGACCTGCTTCCGGAAGTCAGTAGGATTAACGGGTCTGAGATCGATCATTACTCAACAGTAGAGCTTGGCCTTCTGGACCTAAATTCCGGGAAATTGTTACTCCAGGCAGAGGGAAACTCCTTTGCCACACTGGAACAGCTTGATGTTCCACTCGCGTCCAATCGGTATCCCAGAGTGAGAGGATCTGGTCGGACAAGCTCAATCTATCCGGCAGAAGGCAAGGCGCTTGAGACCCTCAGGATGGTGGCAATAGATGAGGCTCTTGACCAGGCAGTCATGAAGTTCACGGGAAAGTGGAGAGAAGGCCAAAAAAGCCAAATCTCATACGCGTCGCCTTCACCGGGTGTGGAATCCTGAGCTGCGCAAGCTTGAATCGAACGGTTCATCCCGCCATGGGGGAAACTATCCCATGGCGGGGACGTATGTTACAAAACAATCAGTCACTTTGATTCCATTCGGTCAATTTTTCAAGGTGGACTCTAGCATGAATCGATTTGCGGGACTGAGTGAACACCTTAACCGGGAGGAAATTCAATGCATGCACTTGCTTATGTGCTGACGGGAATGTTGGGTGGGATGGCCATGCTAAGCTTCTTCCATGAAGCAGATCCCAAATCGCCCCTGGTACCCACCGTCAGTTATGCGAGGGCAGCTCCTGAAACGGACGATTCGAAGCCGTGGACGGGCGAAGATTTAATGGAAATGGCCAGTATTTATGATCAATAAGCCGATGAACTGCAGAGCGAGGCTGTTCAACTGGAACAACGAGCCACTTCTCTTATGCTGAAGCCTCATC
>JAOUGQ010000287.1 GCA_029865515.1 Nitrospirota bacterium | reverse complement strand
TCTGGTCCACATTGGTAGGAGTACCGTGATCAGACCGCTGGAGTATAGGCCATCATAGACAGAGACTTGATCCGGGGTGAGAACGGGTCGGTGGTGTGTCGTGATGGAATAGCCTACACCGCCGCCACCATTCGGCCAGGATCCGGGACTGAGAATGATCGCGGCTCCATGATTGAGTGGGAAATTCGTGTGCGAGGGACCTCCAAACGAGCATCCATCACGACTGGGGCAGACCCGGCACATGTCTTCGTTAGAACCGGTCTTGATCGTCTTCCAGGTCAAACCCAGGAGGCGGGCGCCGTCGGGGAGCACATTGGCTTTTGACAGGAATTGACAATCCGGGCCAGCCGGCCCGCTGCGAATTCTCAGTGAGAGGTCTCCGTTGTATTCCACCACACCTACAGGATATTGAGTCGTCGAGGGACCCAGATTATTCATCGTGACGCCCACAGAGGTTCCGGTACACACTCCCACAGCGTCGGTATTCTGAAAGCCCAGCAATGATCTCCAGGACCAGGTGTTGGAGATTGTATAGATGGTGGGCTGGGCAATGGGTATGCCCACATAGACAACATCGAGCGTATCGCCGAATATCCCATTCTGTTGGGCTAGCTTGATGCGCATTCGCAGGGCACAGTTACCGTATCCTGGGTGGGTGCTATACCCTGCGAACCAGCCGACGGCCGTCACCTCTGCTCGTCCCTGTGGATCGATTTGAATCTGAGTGGGAATACTACTCACGTGTTCGTTCTTGCGGAAGAAACATCCCGAATAGCCCTGCTGGCCAGCCTGGAGTAGCGGGACGTCAAATCCGATGACTTTTAAGTGTTTATAGGGAGTAGTGGCGTCATCGCCCATCGTAATAGTTAACCTGAGTACAAGGTTTAAATAGGGCACCGGTTGCTCGGGCCACACGCTTGGAAGAATAGACGAGGCCAGGGGATTCGCAGGCGAAATGGTATAGGCTGTGATCTGGGGAGGAAGGGGCGTTGTTGACTGTGAGGGAGTTTTGGCTGGGGGCCGAGTCATGGAAATTCCCGGTTGGGCTATTAGCCGCTGGCGAATTTGAACCTGAGACAGTTGTTGGGGCGGAGCGGCCGCTCGTGACCGGACCCCGCTGATCGATCCGATAGCTTCTAAGCCTTTTCCATTGGGAAGCAGGATCAGCATATGCACCTCATCGGAATTCTCAATGGCCAGTAACGCCGCAGGCTGCTCTAATGCTTCTCCGTGTTGAGTTTGGTGCGCTTCCAATAACCAGGCTGCAGTTCGATTGTGATCGGGTATGACCCGAATCCATTCCTCCGCTGTTTCCAATTGGTACGTGCCTTCATCGAGGAAAAGGTCGCTGCCGTCGGCCGTCAAGACATGAACTTTCTGGTCCAGCACAATGAGTTGTGGGCTGTGGGAACCTGGCTCAGCGGCAACTGGGATGATTGTTGCGGTCAGCAAGACGATCGCACAAAAAAGAGAATAAGGAATGTTCATGTCTACCCTCATCAGAATGGTTTGAGAACGTTTTCCCCCGGGATCCTACTTTATTAAGGACATTCGGAGGGTCGTTCCTTATGATTCCTCAAGTATGTCGGAGACCATCCCCTCTCGGTTCAAAGGTTTCAAAATTGATGTTTGATGTCGATAACGCTTTGGCCTTTGCCGGGATGGGGAGAAGAAGTCTAATCCGCATGGTGGTCGTATCTCCCGTTATGTGGAATTGAAGGTCTAGGGCTTCTGAGCGTGCTGACGATCCTGTTGGGCGGGCGGGAGAAGACCGACTTGTTCGAAAAGATTTGCTCGTTGGGTGAGAGATGTCGTATCTGTGGGCTGAGTTTGAATGCGCTCTGATAACGCCCATATGGCGTCATACCATAGGCTTGCCTCAACCAGGGGTCGGGGTGGCGTGGAGGTCATTGATGGGATTTGGGCTATGGCTGCGACATTTGACGGAGGAGAGACCCGCATGATCCATCCGCTGGTTGTGTAGCTGTCCCCCGGAGTATTTCCCTGAAGGATGATTTTCCATTGATAGGTCGTATTGTGTTGGAGCCGGATCCCATAATCTTTCAACTCTAGCTTATGGATGCCAGGCCGGATGGGAGGGAGCATACGGACGTCGAGAAGTCTTTGGGTATTTGCCTCATCCGTAATCATGACATCCACGGGTTGGGACGCGAGTTGGGCAATAAACCAAAAGAGCGCAGGCTGTTCGAACATGGTCAAGCCAATATGATCCGGGGATAGGACGGAAAGATATAATGGTTCTTTTCCGGGTTCGTGCTCATCGACGACAACCCGCGTAGCTTGTGAGGGCAGGTCAGGAGCACGGTAGGGCAGCGAGTTGTCCGGGCTTGTGGATTCCGAGGGTAATGGCAGGGAAGTGGGACTTTCCTCCTGTGGTGGTTGGGGCGGGATGACTGGGGGTGTTGGGGCGGTGACAGGAGCTTCCGGTTCCTGGACTATTGGCGGTTCAGGAGCAGGTGTTGGAGCCTTAGCGATTTGAGGGGGTTCCACCGGAGCCTTGGTGGATCCTTTGGCCTCCAGGCGAACTCCACCGGGTAACAGGAGTTCAATCAGGTATGCATCGTCCTTTTGAGGACGAGTGAGGGCCATGGGAGAAAATAATTCGTATTGCTCGTGAGTGAGGGATTCTGCCTGAATGGTGATACCGGGTTTATCCCCTTCAGGAGTGAGCCGTAATTCGGATGGACCGGATTGTTCAATAAAATATTTTCCTGGACCTAAGGTGACGGATGTGCCATCGGGGGAAGAAAAATGGAGGGCGCGACTCAAGACCACGTTTGGAGAGGCTGCCCAAAGGAGGGCTGGAGCCAGTCCCATGAGACACAACAACACACAATGAAAAGCCAGGGAGAGTTTTTTCAAGTTCGCACCTTTTAGGCTGAAACAGCAGATTTTGAAGCCTCTACCTTACGGGAAACTCAAAAGGTAGTGCAATCCGATGACACAGGAAATCCTACCCGGAATAAGGTTTGCGACTTGAAATGCTTCAGAAGTTTGTTCGCAAGAAAGAGGGAAGGATCGCGATCTGACCGGTCCAGGGAAGTACGGTACTTTTCTATCTATTAGTTGATATAACGTAGGCAAGGAGACGTGGGCCGAGTTTGGGGAAAGAAAATGACTCATTCGGTCAAAGAAATTTTGCCCAATGCTAATGAGTTGGAAGGCCAGAAGCTTTGTCAGGGATTACCAAACTAGCTAGGAATAGAGGGGAATCCGGGATTCTATAAGATGGAGTGGGTCTTGGGATGAGGAGGCTGGTGTCATTGAGCTTTTGGGTCTTCAGTGGCAGTCGTCGACTCACTGGATTTATGGGCGGAGACCGAAGAACGTCGACGGGGTTGTCGGTTTTCTTCCCGAATAGGTATACGGGATTCCCATTCCTCGACCAACCCGGCAGTCCCTCGGGGTCCCCAGGTGGAAAGGCTGATGGTGGATTTTTTTCGTGGACTGGCTACCATGCGTACATTCTCCTTATTCTGGAACCATCAATAGATAGTTGTTTGGTAAAAGACTCTTCATGTGGGATTTTCCCTTCAAAAACTCCCTTTACATCCCACTTTTATAGAAAATACCTAACTTTTAATTCAAGCAGCAAATTAGATGCCAAGTCAAAACCCAGCCTATTTCCCGTCGTCTCAATCCGTGACTTAAGTAATGCCAGAGAGGGTTTTGGCTGGTGCTGATTGCGGTTCGATCACGGTGAATAGCGGAAGAGGATGGTATCCATTTAGATACGTCAGATATAAATGGGATAAATGAGGTAATTTTCTACTGCGTGGAAAATCACCGACAAAGAGAAACCCCTGGGAGATGTACATCATCTCCCAGGGGTTTGCGTGAGAGGCTGAAAAACCGGTTGGGAAGGTTATTGAAACTCCGGGGCTTTCCCTTCCGTCGGCACTTCTATCTCGCCCATCTCTGCTTCCATACCTTCGGGAGCATCCTTGCCTTCTATGCCTCGCGGCCGAATGCCTCCAGGCATCATGCCGGGCTTCATTGGAATCGCTGGTAGAATCAATTGGCCTGGGAGTTTCCCAGGGATCGGTCCACGATCAGCGGCTTGCAGAATGTCGGTCTTGAAATTTTGCAGAGGTTTTCCTTGGAACGATTGTCCTAGTCCGTCGTGAATTGT
>JAOUGQ010000286.1 GCA_029865515.1 Nitrospirota bacterium | reverse complement strand
GGGAGGACTTCTGCTGGCGGTGAGTCCCTTTGCAGCATTCGCTCAGGATTCCGCCGCAGTGCCAGAGAGGATGGCCTATGTGCCCTTTGGTCCATCCATTATGGGCATTGATAAAGACCCGGCAAATACCACTAGCTCCGGCGAATCAGCCAGCCTGTACCAACGTCGAATGAGCATGCCCTGGTCAAAACAGGCCTTTCATGATGAAGGGCCTGCCCATTGGGTGATACTTGACGGTTATTTCATCGATAAGTACGAGGTCTCAAACAGCGACTATGGAAAGTTCATGAAGGAAAAAGGACACCCCGGACCAGCTTATTGGGACGACCCTCGATTGAATAAACCCAACCAGCCTGTGGTGGGAGTGAATTGGTTTGATGCCAAGGCCTATTGTGAATACCAAGGCAAGCGACTCCCGACGGAAGCCGAATGGGAGCGGGCGGCCCGTGGGCCTGAAGGTTTAAAATATCCGTGGGGAAATGAGCTTGATCCGGGTAAGGCTAATTACGGAAAGAATCATGAAGCCACCCTTCCCGTGGACTCCATGCCGGAAGCAGCAAGCCCCTATGGTCTCCACCACATGGCCGGAAACGTCTTTGAATGGGTGGAAGACTGGTATGATCCGGACTTTTACAGGAAAACCCCGCATCCCGTAAACACCCAGGGTCCACTTAAGCCGATCTGGATCGGAGGAACAGGCACTTATGTCGATCGCCTGACCGTCGGTGCCAAGCGAGTCATTCGAGGTGGATCGTGGATTGCTGCGGAATCCAGTATTACCACCACACATCGTTTCTGGAATCATCCTGCGAATAACAGCTATGGAGTCGGCCTCGGATTCCGTTGCGCCAAGACAGCCTCAAGCGCCATCAATGATAAATTACGAACCGCCACCATTGAGGCCATGAAGAGTATGGGAGTGGAAAAATGGCAGGAGGCCAAGACGCATCTCGCCACGGCTCTTGAGCTTGACCCTCATAATACAGAGCTTCAACAGATGCAGGCGATCGTCCAAGGGAAGCTCCAGTAGGAACGTCTCAATGAACGAAAAATTACCAAACAATAGATTGGAAAAGGACATCCACGTCCTGCTGTCCTACCTGAACTATCTCCTGTTCATCCTTATCGCCTCGTGGGGTGTGGGTGGAGCTCCAGCCCTAGGAGCTTCACCAATGAGCATCCAGGAACAGGAAGAGGCCAGAGACCTTATTTATCAATCCTCCCAGGCCACCGAACAAGCCTGGGAGGAGTTTCATGCTGCGGCCATCGGAGGAACGCTGGCTTCCCCGGCAGTTCAGTCCAACATTGAACGACAGTTGCATGAAACCCGGGCGCTCTTGATGGAGGCCAGAAAAGCCGAGCGGGCCAATCAGTTTGATTTAGTGAAATCTCTCACGGAAAAGATCATTCAGATCACTCAGAATATTGTGCAGGCAAGTCGGGAGAAGAAACAATGAAGATGTGGAGTTTGCTGATAATCGCACTGCTGCTGTCGGGAGCCCCCCGGGCCGCGACCGCAGCGGAAGAAGCCTTAATCGAAAAAGATCCGGTCGAAATGGTGATCATTCCAGCCGGGCCATTCATTCGAGGGAGCGCCCCGGGAGAGGGTCGCCTCGACGAACAGCCTCGACGCAAGGTTTATCTCAATGCCTTTGCCATCGACAAGTATGAAGTCAGCAATGCGCATTATATGAAATTCCTGGATGAAACATTGCATAAGCCGCCACTGAATGTGTTTGCCGAGCGCCCTTTCAATAAGGAAGAAGGCATTGCTGATCTGCCTGTTGTCCAGGTCACGTGGCACGATGCCGTCGATTATTGCTTCTGGGCCGGCAAGCGGCTGCCAACCGAAGCCGAATGGGAAAAAGCCGCTCGAGGAACCGATGGCCGCCTCTACCCATGGGGAGAGGGGTCCCCTACTGCACAGAGAGCTAACTTCGAAAAGGATTGGGACGGGAAGAAGACCTTTGTCGAGGTAACCGCGCTTCCCGAAGGTCAATCATCCTTTGGCATTTTCAACTTAGCCGGTAATGTCCGGGAGTGGGTTCAGGACTGGTACGATTCCGAATACTACTCCAACTCTCCTGATAAAAATCCCAAGGGACCAGACAACGGAATTCTGAAAGTTCTCCGTGGAGGTTCTTGGAGAAGTTTTGACACTGACTTGAGAGCCAACTCTAGAGGCAAGGGAGGGTTTGCCTTAAAAACTCATGGCATCGGCTTTCGATGTGCCAGGGATATCGTCCCAGGTCACACAGCGCCACCAAGCAGCGCCCCTTAACTCAAGATGAAGGTGTGGTGATGAACATTACACAAGCCCTCTCGATTCTTTCAGCAGTCATCCTAGCGGGCCTCGCCCTATCAGGAGATGCCGTTAGCGAAGAAGGGACGAGTACGGCCAGAGGAGTCAACCCGGAAATCGTAGCCGGTTTCATTCATGCGGTGATCGAATCAGATCGTACACTGTATACCACTCACGTTGTCGATCGCATGCAGGAAACAGGAACTGTCATCGCCTCGGAAGCCTGGGAGTCCAGGAACGCCCTCCCCCTGCCCGCTCAGCTGTTGCTGTTATCGGGAGACAGAGTGAAACAAAAGGGCATGGGGCTCCAGTATCGCCTGGCAAGCCTGCTCCCCATTTACCAAAAAAATGGTCCTGCCACGGACTTCGAAAGAATTGGCCTTGCGGCAGTGGAACGTGAACCATCTCAACCGTACACGGGCTATGTCACCAGGGGAGAAAAAATGTATTTCCAGGCGATCTATGCAGACCGGGCGGTATCCAAAGCCTGTGTCAATTGTCATAACACGCATCTGCTCAGTCCCAAGCGTGATCGCAAACTCGGTGATGTCATGGGAGGCATCATCATCTCCTTCCCGGTGGATTAAGACAGACGAGTAGAACAAGAATCGATTGATGCGGCACCAAGAAGTAGACAATTATGTTGAACCTGCCAAAAGAGACCAACTCCACCATAAGAGGAATTGCCCACGCCTTCTTCGCGCTTATCGTATGTTGGAGCCTCCCCTCAGTGGATTCCGGATTCGGCTATCAAGAATTTTCGAATTTTACGGGAGGCAACCTCAAGGGAACTATCTTTATTACAGGAACCCCCGTTTCCCCAAGACGCTTTAATCTCGTTCTCTATGCCGATCCCTATTATTGTGGGCGAATTTCTGATGGGAAAGGCTGGCGCTTCGCTCCCATCACCCAACCAGGGCCAAACCGGTCACTGCCGGGCGCCATTGTCTACCTTGAACAGGTTCAGGGGGGGAAACCAATTCCCTCCACGCCTCGCGTTATCCAGACAAAAGACTGCGTATTTCTGCCCTATATCAGCTCCACGAAAGCCGGTGAAACTTTCCGTTTCCAAAATTGGGATCCCGTAGAACACAAGCTCGAAATTTTTCTGGCCTCCAGCACGGGCGGTCTGCGTCTGTTCGGACAGTCTCTTCCAACGCATCCCGATAATCGAAAAAGTGATTTCCTCATGGAAGGCACAACCGGCCAACACCGACCAGGACCGGAAGTCGACTACACCGTGGACAAGCCCGGGATTGTCCTCTTTCGCTGTAGCTACCATGAATATATGGAGGGCTGGAGCGTGGTGCTGTCACACCCCTATGTGGCCATGGCCGGAGAAAAAGGTGAATATTCCATCACTGACATTCCACCCGGCGACTACAATCTTGTTGCCTGGCATCCGATGGGGCATACCAGAATGACTATACACATCTTTCCGGAGCAGACACTCAACCTGAACCTGGATATTCTCTTCACAGCCCCCGCCTACGACCCCGAAGTCCAAATCAAGCCCGATCCTTTCGGCATTGAGTTGGTGGGAGATGCCCATATAACGCCCACGGTGGAGTTGCAAAAATGGCACGCCCCTTCTGAGGAGGCCAGGTAGGAGACTGAATATGAAAATTGTCGTTGCAGGTGGAACAGGATTTATCGGCCGGCACCTCTGCCACCTATTGATGAATGAAGGACATTCTATAGTCATATTGTCTCGACATCTCGATGACACACCTGCCCCTGCCAACACCCGCGCTCGCGTGATTCAATGGGATGGGCGTAATGATGGATCATGGGCCACTTGTTGTGAGGGTGCGGAAGTTATCGTGAATCTCTCAGGTGCCCCGATTGCCGATAG
>JAOUGQ010000285.1 GCA_029865515.1 Nitrospirota bacterium | reverse complement strand
CATCGTTTTTTCAGGATCTTTTTGTCCGCCAGGCCGTCCACAACAAATAGAGAAACACCAGGGCTCCCAGGACTTCCAGAATATGAACCACATGCCATCCTTCTGTCAGCTCTACCTCCAGAAGTACCAGGAGCGTGGCAGTGATGAAAAAGACGATTAGGTGGCGTCGAGGCATACTCACCAGTTCCTTCAGGAAGGAAGTCAACCAACTATTCTGCCTTGCTTGCGGATTTGAATGTGTCATGTTCTGACCTCCTCTTTCCAGAAATGATTGTTGAGCGCTCCAGGGATAGGGCTTTGTGAGGGTTGTCGCCCCAATTCAGACTCGTAGACAGGGTTAACCAATAAAACTATAAAAAAAGAACTCCGCCCCATGACGTAAGATTATAAGGTTATTCGGCTTCTGATGCAGGCCCTACTATGGGAAGTGAGATCGTAAATGTGGTGCCTGTCCCTTCGGTGCTTTCCACACGGATGGTTCCTCCATGGGCATCCACAACATCTTTGACAATCTTTGTCCCAAGACCTGTTCCACCAGGTTTTCGACTTACCACGTGATAGGTGAACAGGCTGGTGAGTACGTCAGGCGCCATGCCGCGTCCTGTGTCCTTAACGGAGAGGACGAGTTCCTTCCCGTTTGGCGAGAGAGCACCTGTGATCGTCACGGAACCACCGGAGGGCACTTCAGGGATGGCATTGTTGACCAGATTGTACAAAGCATTAAAGAGCCGTTGCTCATCGGCCTGGAGAATAGGCAATCCATCCAGGCCACGGGTTTGTAAAGCGATCCCCCGCTCCTCTGCGTAGAGACGAAGCGCATCCAGGACACTGGCCACAATCTTTCCCAGGTGACAGGCAGCAAACTGAGGGGGACTGCTGTTGCCCTTCACGGCGTCGGCGATTTCCTTGACCCGCATCTGAATTCGGCTGCTCCCTCTCCGCGTCATGCCGATTATATCTTTATAGAGTGTTTGGGTTGTTGGAGTGTGCTTTCGTATGGTGTCGGGTAAAGCCTTGAAATGCTCATCCAGTTCATCTTCGAGCAGCTGCATGCCCATTTGAATCGGCGTCAGCATGTTTTTGACATCGTGCCCGATATCCGCAATGCGACGGCTGACTTCGGCCAGTTTCGCCTCTTCCAGGAGGCGGCGTTCGAGTTGTTGGCGTTCAGCCAGGTCTCGCTTGAATTTCCAGAAGGTGAACAGACCGACAGAAAAAGTCAGAATCAAGCCGATGGTCATGGTGATGAGTGTGAATTGCTCCATGGTATGGGCGGTGTCATGGAGGCGATTGAAATCGGCCACGTCTTCTTTGTGGAAATCCAGGATCCCTTGTCGGATCTTCGCCGTGAGTTGCATGCCTTCTCCTGAGCGGATCTTCTCGATCGCTGCCTGGGTCCCTTGCGTCTCCCGTAAGTCGAGTATCTGCTGGAGAAGATCAAGACGATGGAGGATTAAATTTTTAAAATCCGGAAATACCTGCTCTCGTCGCGTTGGAGTCATGGCCAGGTGCTCTAAGGCACTCAGGCCGGCGTGAGTGCCGTCGACGGCTTGGTGATAAGGGTCGAGAAATTGGGTGTTCCCTGTGAGCAGATACTCTCGTTGTTGATCCTCTGCTTCCTTTAAATCGGCAAATACCTGCAATAATTCATCTGAAACCTCCTCCACGTGAATCGCCGACTCGAAGATTCCCACTGTTTGATGCATACCCCACAGAGACACGCCAAGGGTTGCCAGGATAATCAAAACCATCATGCCGAAGCCGGCATGAGTGACCTTCTTGAATGGGAAAACCGGTTGTGTTGGCATGGGCTCTTCTCCGTCAGAGTCAGAATGGCAGAAATAATCCGCTTAGGTGGTGTTCTTTTCAGAAACCGCCACGTCTATTTGGCGTTGTCATTGCGGACAGTTCGTTTCATGGGCCGGTGATTCGTTGAGACAATGCGAATACGGTAACGCGGGATACGTGAATTCTGGAGCCTGAATAATAACAGATGTCGGCCCACTCCTGAACGCCACGATCCGTGGGGGCAATCGTATCTCAAATTCCAGAGAGGCAAGGATAGGAATGCCATTTTTTATGATTAGTGAAATTTAATGGGTTTTTAATCCCCCTATTATTCTTGAGGGATAGGATGTGTTTAGTAAATATCCCAGAGTCGTAATTCTAACTATCAAGGAGGAATGTCCATGGTTAACAAACAGCGTGTTTTTCGTCGTTGGCCATTTCAATGGCCTTCGTTATGGACCAGTATGAAGACCAGGAAGGCTGGTCTGGCTGGAATCGGGTTTTTGGCGGGAGTTCTCCTGCTCGGTTCCTGGAACATGCCGTTTCCCACTCAAGCAGCAATTTCCCAGCCCACAGCGTCTTCGGCGATCGGATCTTCACCAAACATGGATAAGGGAGGATTTGCGGACATTGCTCAGGCGGTGACGCCGGCAGTAGTGAATATTACGGTTCGAAAAGAGGGTCCGGTTCCCATGTCTGGAATGCCATCCGATCCCATGAGGGAATTTTTCGGGATACCGGGAATGCCGGAAATGCCTGGAATGCCGAACAGGCCGGGGACTCCACCTATGCCGGAAGCCCATGGCGCCGGTTCTGGGGTTATCGTCTCCAGTGACGGATATGTGCTGACAAATGACCATGTGGTTGATGGTGCCAAGGAAATTACGGTGACCCTTCCGGATAATCGTGAGTTTTCCGGTAAAGTCGTCGGCCTTGATCCTCAAACTGATTTAGCTGTCGTCAAAATTGATGCCGCGAATCTGCCATTTGTTCCCTGGGGAAATTCCGCCGATCTTCGTGTTGGAGAATATGTCCTGGCGGTAGGCAATCCCTTTGGCTTGAATTCCACCGTCACCCTGGGCATTGTCAGCGCCTTGGGTCGAGGGGGAATGGGCATTACCCAATATGAGGATTTTATTCAAACCGATGCGGCAATCAATCCGGGTAATTCGGGTGGCGCCTTGGTCAATACGCGAGGAGAACTTATCGGAATCAATACCGCCATTTTTTCACAATCCGGCGGGTATCAGGGCGTAGGATTTGCGGTTCCCACCAATCTCGCGAAACCGGTGTACGAGAGTTTAATCAGCACCGGTAAAGTCGTCCGGGGATTTCTGGGAGTTGGCATACAAGCCGTGACTACCGATCTTGCCCAGTCCTTTCAATTGGACCAAATCAAGGGCGCTCTGGTCACGAATGTGGTTCCAGGGAGTCCAGCGGATGAGGCTGGCATGAAACGCGGAGATGTGATTGTTGAATATCAGGGCAAGCCGGTGTTGGATCCCCGTAACCTTCAACATCAAGTCATCAGAACCACAGTCGGATCAGAAGTCAAGATGGTGGTGATTCGAGATGGTCGCAAGCACACGCTGAAGACGAGGATTCGCCAACAAGACAATCCTACCCGAGTAGCACAGGCCAGCTCCGTTGAGCAAGAAGGGCCGTTAGCAGGTGTGGCCGTCCAGAATCTGGATAATGGCATTGCACAGCAACTGGGATTGGAAAAGGATGTGAATGGGGTTGTGGTCATGGAGGTCACCCCGGGAAGCTATGCGGCTCGCGCCGGTCTCATTCAGGGCGATGTGATCAGTGAAATCAACCGCAAGCCCGTTCGATCTGAGGAGGATTTTGTGAAGGTGGTGTCTCACTTGAAAGAACACTCATCTGCCCTGATCTTTATCCACCGTGGCAAAGGGGCACTGTATCTGACGATAAAAATTTAATTCATCGGTAACAGCGCATGACGTGGCGGGATACCCTTCCTCTGGAGCCCATCCGGAGAGAAAGGGTATCCCGTTTTCGTGGAGGGCAAGCTGAAATTAAAAAGATTGAAAGTGGCGTGATATGGAGCTGTTGTGGGCGCCTTAAGTACGGCTGCAGTGAGCATACCTCCTACGACGACTCGGGCAAGTGGTTGTTGGGCTTGGGAACCGATCCCTATGGCGACGGTAGCGGGGAACAGGCCTATCGCAGCGCTAAGGTTAGCCATCAAAACCGGGCGCATTTGCTGTTCGGCTCCTTTTCGAGTCGCTTCTTTCAGCGGAACACTATCTTGTTGAAATTCGGTAAAACTGGAGACGAGCAGGACTCCTCCTAATATCGCAACACCCAACGTTGAAATGATTCCCACCGAGGCCGAAATACTAAACG
>JAOUGQ010000284.1 GCA_029865515.1 Nitrospirota bacterium | reverse complement strand
ACCGACTGTGGCGAGTATCTCGAGATCGCCGAAGATGTCAACCTGCGGATTATGGATGTCATCAAGGCTGCGGGAACCGAATTGGCCATTCCCGCGCAGATTGAGTACAAAATAGACAAAGAACCGCTGGAGGAAACTCAGATCCGGGAGACTGAAAATCGTGTTCAGGAATGGCGTGACCAGGGGGCATTGTACATTCCCAAATTCCCGCCCGAAAGGATTCGTGAATTGCGGGGTTCCCTGGAGTATCCGCCGGAGGGCTCAACCGACACCCAACGCGAACCCCGTCAGGGAGACGCGTAGAGTCCGGCAATACGGGCACCAGCCAAAAACTTCCCAGTTTGGCCTTTCATGGGTAGACCGTTTTTGTGAAAGCGTTTTTTCGGTATTGTCAAGTTAAGTGAATTTGAGCAAAAATTAGCCAATACATGAATTCATAACTCATTGAGTGTTTAGCATTCAGGTTCCTGGCCCGAGGTAAGAAAATCAGTCCAATTTGACTTAAGTTGACAATACCCACACCTCCGTTTTGATTGCCTCTAGCCGAAACTTGATTTCCCATTCCAATCTCCAAATTTCGACCAATCTCACAGGGCACCACGTCGTTTCATATCTCTTGCCACGGCAACAACATACAACAGTAGGGCAATCAACAGCAGAGGCATACCGACAAACATTCCCAACCCCATGCTCCAGGCACCCAGGCCATGCCACAAAAACAACAACAAATAGACAAGACCTACAATTGCAAAATTTACCGCTAAACTGATCAATCTTGTCACCCCAACTGAAGGTAAATTTTCCGGCATTCTTTCCTCCTCGTAATCTTGAGTGTCGAGTTCAGGAAAACATCAGTTTCCAGTTTAGGAGTTCGCGTTTAGTGCTGTAGAAACAATTCGAAGTTCTAAATCCTCAAGACGCCTTTTTCACTCCAACCACCAAGCGCAAAACTCGAAACTTTCTTTTATTCATTTCATAGCACTTCCCGTTCGTTCCTGAGGCAGGGGATGAGGTGGCCCATGACACCGAATACACGCGACGAGGTCTTGTTCCAAATCAGCTCGTAAAGCATTGTGGCTTTTTATCCGTTCCCATATCCTAGTTCCCTCATGGCAATATAGACAGTTGGAATTTGAATAGCTGCCGACGAACTTAATCGGGTCACTATAGGTCCCCGTCACGTAATACAACCAATGACGAAATCCATCACGCTTACCTGCGATGGTTCCTGTCGCCCCATAGGAGATATGACACCCATAACACTGGTCTTTCGCAATCCACTTATTTTTATAATGTCGCGCAGCCAGTGTGGGACTCGCCGGATTTTTCAGATCATTCACAAAGGGATCCATCACGTGACAGGAGGCACAAGCCTCTACCCGTTTGGTCCCTTCCATAACAGTCGCCATGCTACTGAGTGTGGCGGT
Source organism: Nitrospirota bacterium (assembly GCA_029865515.1). Classification (GTDB taxonomy): domain Bacteria; phylum Nitrospirota; class Nitrospiria; order Nitrospirales; family UBA8639; genus Nitrospira_E. The sequence continues at coordinate 2,750 of JAOUGQ010000284.1, read as the reverse complement.
GATAGGAAGGACAAACAACCCTAGTAAGAGAAGCCAATGGTAGGTGCCTCTCGAAAGCCTCTTTCGATAGACAAAGTGAACCAGAATCAGGACAATGATTCCCCCCAAGGCAGAAGCAATTCCGATCCCTCGCAATAATCCGATTCCAGGCACGATATTGGTGTTCCCCTCAGCCGCAAATGCCAAGTTGGACCCGAACAGGCTCATCCAGGTCCAGGTCAACCCTAATCTCATCCAGGCCCGGCGAATATGTCGTATGTTCCTCATGACCATTACCCTATCCTCCCTACACGGTTTTTTTGCGAACTGAGACTGCACAGCGCTTATAAGCCGGTTGCTTGGAAAATGGATCATAGACATCGTGCGTGACTTGATTTACGAGATGCTTTGCAGAGTGCATTGTGGCAAAGACCATGCCGGGTCTCACCACCAGGCTTAACTTGGCCCGAAGTTCCACTTCGCCGCGTCGGCTCCGCACGATGACTTGATCTCCTTCCCGAATATTGAAATGATGTGCATCATGGGGGTGGATTTCCAAATAATCAGGGTGAATACTCTGTAATTCCGGCACTGGTCCCGTAATGGTCATCGTATGCCAATGTTCTAGAATTCGACCCGTATTGAAGATCAAAGGAAATTCATCGGTATAAGGATCAACGGGTTCTTCGTGAGAATCGAGCCAGACGGTCGCCCGCCCGTCTGGCTTTCCATAGAAATCGAAGCGACCTCCGCCATGTGCCATAGGATCCTCACCTGGGATATACCGCCGTTTGGTCCCAGGGTGATCTTCAGTCGGGCACGGCCAAAGAATGCCGCGCTCTTTTTGCAGCCGTTCATAGGTAATGCCTTCAAAGTTGTATTTGGAGTGAGCCGAAATGTGACGCCACTCGTCCCATACATCCTTAGGGGTTTTGGCTGTAATAAGGTCGCCGTGACCTATTCTTTCTGCAAAGTCCACCAGGATGTCCAGGTCGCTCCGAGCCTCCCCAGGGGGATCCACAACTTTCGGGTACAAATGGTACCGGCGCTCCGCATTGCCCTTGACTCCCTCTTTCTCCACCCACATGGCGGCTGGAAGAACGACGTCAGCAAATATCGTGGTTTCGGTGGGATGAAACGAATCGGCCACCACCATGAACCCCTTTTCCATGCCCTTTCGATAGAGGTTGCTGTTTGGAAGAGTCTGACCTGGATTGGTACACATGACCAGGCAACACTTCACATCGCCTTTGGCAATCGCCTCAAAAAGAGCGACGGCATGATAACCAGGTTTGGGACCGATCCGACCCCTCGGGACTTTCCACAAATCCTCCATCTCCTCTCGATGCGTAGCATTAGCGACCAGCCGGCCGCCGGGAAGGGCATGAGACAGCGATCCTGTATCTCGCACACCACCACAGGCATTGGGTTGCCCCGTAAGCGAGAACGGTGTGGCTCCTGGTCGCCCGAAGTGCCCGGTCAAAAGATGCATGGCTACAACCCCGCGGTTTGAAGCCGTACCTTGCACCTGTTGGTTCAGCCCCATCGTCCAGATAGATAAGGTGGCCTTCGATGAAGCAAACGTAAACGCGGCTTCCTGGATGTCCCTCGGGGAAATCCCGCAGATTTTTGCCGCGCGTTCAGCCGGATATTGGGCCACATGTTTTTTTAAATCCTCAAAAGTCCGTTTTTGCTTTCCTTCCTGGAAGGAAAGGTAGTTCTCAACCATGTCCCTATCAATAAAGCCGTTTTCGATGAACTCGTTCATCATCGAGTTATAGAGGGCCACATCTGTCCCTGGATAGATGGGAAGGTGCAAATCCGCGTGCATGGCGGTAAAGGTCCGCCGAGGATCCACCACGATAATCCTCGTCTCAGGGTGACTTCGCTTGCGATCCAGCATGCGTTCCCAAAGAATGGGGTGACATTCGAGAGTATTAGACCCCGTGATAAAGAAACAGTCCGAATAATCCATGTCTTCATAGCACCCGGCTGGCTCGTCTTTGCCGAATGAGCTTGTGTATCCCGTCACGGCAGAGGCCATACAGAGCCGTGGGTTGCCATCCATGTTGTTCGTTCCTATTCCTGCCTTGAAGAGTTTGTTGGCGGTGTAGCTTTCCTGGGTATAGAGTTGACCGCTTCCATAAAACGCCACACTGTCCGGACCATATTCATCGATCGCTTCACGGAATCGTGTGGCGACCAGATCCATGGCTTCGTCCCAGGTCGCCCGTTCCAATTTTCCGTTTTTCCGGATCATCGGATAGAGGGCTCGCCCCTCTCCGTACAGAATTTCGCGATTCATGAGTCCCTTGATACAAAGGCGACCACGGTTGTGAGCATACTCGTCTCCCTTCACATCCACGACTTTATTGTCAGTTACGCCAATCATCATTCCACACCCGGTTCCACAGAAACGGCAGACTCCCTTGTGCCAGGCATCCACAGGAATAACAGGCTGTCGTTCCCAGACACCGCCACAACCGGACAGTGGGGCGATCATTGCTATTCCCGCAGATACCCCGAGCACTCGAAGCGCATCACGACGGGTCAATCCTTCAGGCTTTTCGTCTTTGTCGGCCATAACTTCACCTTCCTTGTATGGGAAACCATTCCCCGGCAGCTCTATCTTCTTTCTCTTTCACCCTGGTTGAAGAGCGAAGAGGAGTGAATGAACGCATCTCATCAAATAAGGGAAAGCATTTTGAATGAAACAACGATTTGAATGCAACATAAAATCAGTGAACATTTGACATCCCGGGAAAAACAAA
>JAOUGQ010000037.1 GCA_029865515.1 Nitrospirota bacterium | reverse complement strand
GTTGAGCTTGTCATCCGACAACTCATCATTTCCGTCAAATACCACTTCCACGGTAAACGGCTTCTCCTTCACGCGAAATACCACCAACACTCCATTCGCCTTCGCCTCGGTCGAAACATCCACCTCTTTAAAAAATCCCATCCCATACATTCGTTGAATTTGCTCACGAATAGCCTCTTGGGAAAGCGGGTCTCCGGCTTTGATCGACAACTTTCCCAATATGGCCTGAAGTTCAATATGCCGGTTGCCTTCCACCTCAATGGCGTAAATACGGTCTTCGGGGGATTGCGCAGAGGCGGACCTCTCAAGAAAAAGAGCCCCCGTTACAAGAAAAATGAGAAAGAGGAATATTCTGACATAGGGGAAGGAACATACTTGATCGCTCCCTATTTTATGGACAAAACCCAGTGACCCCAAAATAGCTAGGTCCATGGATAATTCCTGAAACGATGGGAAGAGCAAGAGGGATGTATCACAGAGAAATCATGGGGCAGCGAAACGCCAGACTGGATTTTCCTAATGTATCCCCCAACGTTAAAACTTGGAGATTACGATGAAATGAGGGAGGAAGCCAGAAATTAGAAGGCAAACATTCTTGAGCACCAAGGTGCTCGATTATATTCGTGAACTGGATTCCTTGTAAAGGCAACATCCTGTAAACACTCCATTTTCATGAACCCCATCTGGCTGAACCCTGTTATACCTTGACAACATTTTTCACCTTCTCCTAGTATCGAAAACTATGAGAATCATCAGCTTGTCCCCAATCTAATGATAAGACTTTCGCATTACACGGGTTTCTTCCAAACCCTAGTCAATACTCGGCAGAAGGTGTGCTACGCATGCCATGGCCACTCTCAAATTCTGCGTGAGATGATCCTCCGGTCGCTCATAGAAATACAAATCGCATAAGGATATCGATTTAAAACCTTTTCAAGATTCCTGCCGCATCTCATAACGTGTTTTCTTAGATTACGAAATTTATGCTTGAAGACCACCAAGACATTCCCGCCCCTGCCATTGAACATATTCCAGAGGAATTGCCACTCCTTCCCGTTCGAGACATTGTGGTCTTTCCCTATATGGTCCTTCCACTTTTTGTCGGGCGCGAACTCTCTATTAAGGCCATTGAAGCCGCCCTCTCTTCCAACCGCCTCATTTTCTTAACCACGCAAAAAAATCAGGACATCGAGATGCCCGAGGCCACAGATCTCTATCGGGTGGGAACGGTCGGGGTTATCATGCGTATGCTGAAACTGCCCGATGCCCGTATCAAAATACTCGTACAAGGTCTGACTAAAGCCCGCATTGAAGAATTTACCCAAACGGATCCATTTTTCTCTGTGCGCCTTGAGACACTCACCGAACCTTCCGCAACGATTCCTTCATTGGAAAAGGAGGCGATTGTCCGTTCCACTCGAGAGGCCTTGGAAAAAATTGTGGGGTTTGGCAAGGTGTTGATGCCGGATGTACTCACGGTCATCGAAAACCTTGACGATCCTGGACGTCTGGCCGACATCATCGCGTCCAATCTCGGGCTCAAAGCTGAGGCCACTCAAGAAGTTCTGGAAATTGGGGATCCCCTTCTTCGCCTGAAGCGCGTCAATGAGATTCTGGGAAAAGAGCAAGACGTCTTGTCCATGCAACAGAAAATCCAAGCCGACGCCAAGGGTGAAATGGATAAGACCCAACGGGAATATTTCCTTCGTGAACAACTCAAAGCCATCCAAAAAGAATTGGGAGAACTCGATGACCGGGCGGAAGAGGTCGCCGAATTTCGGCGGCGGATTCAAGAAGCCAATATGCCCGACAAAGTTCTGAAAGAAGCCGAGAAGCAGCTCAAACGTCTGGAAAAAATGCACCAGGATACGGCCGAGGCCGGAACGATTCGAACGTATTTAGAATGGTTTGTCGAATTACCCTGGAATCGTCATTCGACAGATAACCTCGATATTGCCCAAGCCAGCAAGGTTTTGCATGAAGATCACTACGACCTTAAGCGGGTCAAGGATCGAATCCTGGAATACCTGGCCGTTCGCAAACTCAAGGCGAAAATGAAAGGACCCATCTTGTGCTTTGTGGGGCCTCCGGGAGTGGGCAAAACTTCTTTAGGCAAATCGATCGCCCGCGCCATGGGGCGCGAATTCGTTCGTATGAGTTTGGGAGGAACACGTGATGAAGCCGAAATTCGAGGTCATCGCAGAACCTATGTGGGAGCGTTGCCCGGGAGATTAATCCAGGGCATTAAACAGGCCGGGACGAATAATCCCGTCTTCATGTTGGATGAAGTCGATAAAATTGGGACGGACTTCCGAGGAGATCCGTCGGCGGCCTTGCTGGAGGTTTTGGATCCGGAACAGAATCATGCATTTGTGGATCACTACTTAGGGGTACCCGTTGACCTGAGTGATGTGATGTTTATTACAACCGCCAATTTGACCGACCCCATTCTCTCAGCCTTACGGGACCGAATGGAGATCATCGAAATTCCAGGTTATTCGGAGGAAGAAAAGCTTGGCATTGCTCAACGCTACCTGATCCCCCGTCAACTGGAAGAACATGGGATTTCGGAGGAGCACCTACATCTCACCGATTCATGCCTTGCACACATCATATCCCAATATACAAAGGAAGCAGGGGTTCGCAACCTGGAGCGTGAACTGGCCAATGTCATGCGAAAAGTGGCGAAGCGGGTTGCAGAAGGGAAAATCAAACGGTATCGGGTCACGCCTCGAAACCTCCATCACTATTTAGGCATTCCCAAATATGTGCCGGACCAAGAGCAGGAAAAAGATGAAGTCGGCGTCTCAACAGGATTAGCTTGGACAGAAACCGGTGGGGATGTATTGTACATTGAGGCCTCGGCCATGAAAGGGAAAGGCCAATTGACCTTGACCGGTCATCTCGGTGAGGTCATGAAGGAATCCGCCCATGCCGCACTCAGCTATATACGGTCTCAAGCCAAGTCATTAGGACTCGATCCTGACATGTTTGCCAAACAAGACATTCACATTCACGTGCCTGCCGGAGCGATTCCCAAAGATGGACCTTCCGCAGGTATTACCATAGCCACAGCGTTAGCGTCCTGTCTTTGCAACCTTCCCGTCAAACGGGAAATCGCCATGACGGGAGAAGTCACCCTTCGCGGCAGAATCCTCGCCATTGGCGGGTTAAAAGAAAAAGTGTTAGCCGCGAAACGAGCCCACATCCAAATCATTCTCCTGCCAAAAAGAAATCAAAAAGATTTGGATGATATCCCCACGCATTTACTGCGCGGACTTCAGTTTATTTTTGTTGAGAATATGGCGGAAGTCCTCAGAGCTGCCCTTCGGGTCAAAAATCCCAACAAAATCAACCCTTCAATGACGCATTCTCATGCCTCTTCGAACCGTCGAAAGAAAATTGCTTCGACCGTTACGCGGCCTCCATTACGCCAAACAATCAGCAAAACACTCTGACTCTTCAACTATGTCCCCCGCTCCCCGCCAGGCGTTACTTTCGCACATAGGGGAATTCCAGCTCATTCAATCCATTGCTCGTGGGTTTTCCTTACGCGGCCCTCGTCCACTTGTCGGAATTGGAGACGATGCCGCGATTCTCTCTCGCTCGTCAGGCTCCCATCTCGTGATTTCCACTGACCTCCTTGTCGAAGACATCCATTTCTCCAGAACTACGGCATCCTTCTACGACATTGGCTACAAGGCAGCTGTTGCAAATCTCAGCGACATCGCAGCGATGGGCGCCACTCCCACGTATATCCTGGTGGCCGTTGCCCTTCCCTCTCACTTGAAATATCATGACTGGAAGGAGCTGTATCGTGGCCTCTCCGTTCCCTGCAAAGCTCATGGAGTCCAACTGGTGGGTGGGGATACATCAGCTTCCCGTTCCTCACTATTTCTCGCAATCACCATACTGGGACAGGTTGAACCCAACCGTGGTTTAACGCGAGGTGGAGCTAGAGAAGGAGAACTCATTTATGTGAGTGGCTCACTGGGAAACTCAGCTGCCGGGTTAGCCTGTCTGACACGTCAGGCCACACAAGTGAACACCTCGACCCTACGGCAACCCATGAAGTTTTTGGTAAGTCGCCATCTTCGACCAACCCCACGTATTGCCCTGGGGCGTCTCTTGTCTTCTCGCGGTTTCGCTTCGGCGGCGTTGGACCTATCTGATGGCCTCTCAGGAGATTTGCGTCATCTGTGCCAGCAAAGCCACTTAGGCGCCCTCGTTCGGGAGGCCAGCCTTCCCTTGTCTCCGTATCTTGTCGCTTATGCTGCAGAGATGAACGTCGATCCGTTACTCTGGGCTCTTCATGGGGGAGAAGAGTATGAATTATTATTTACCGTGCCTCCCAAATATCAACGCCGTCTGGAACTAGCCGTCAAACAACTCGGGATTTCTGTAACCGCTATCGGGACAATGACACCTCGCCGATCCGGACTTCGAATTGCACATCCAGACGGCAAGATTCAAAAGCTCTTACCTCAAAGTTATGTTCATTTTTCGGATTAACAAAAAGCCAGGGTCCTGGCCATGGTGACACTTGAGTCGGTCCGACAACAACTGGCGCAAGTCTTACACCTTCAAGAGACCCCTCACCGCACAGCCTTGGCCTTTGCCATTGGGGTGTTTATCGCCTTCGCCCCGCATTATTTTTTTCACACGGCCAGCGTGGTGTTCTGCGCTTGGGCGTTCCGGCTGAACTATTTGGCTCTCTTTCTTGGGTCTTTCATCAACAATCCCTGGACCCTTGCTCCAATCCTAGGCGCAAGCTTATATACCGGATTGCTGTTGGTAGGGGAAACCTCATTAATCGCAATTGAGTGGGAACAGATGACGGTGGACAATATGTTTGAAATGCTCTCCCCCTACCTCTTTCCCTTTCTTGTTGGAGCCTGTACTCTGGCAATCCTAGGATGCTTGATCGCCTATCCAGTGATGCGCTGGGCGATAACACGATACCGGGAGTTCAAGGACCCTAACTAGTAGAATGTTGAAAAAGCCCGCCAGCAATAATTTCCTCGCCTTTCCCCCCCAACATACGCATCTGTACGTTTCGGGGTCAAAGCTTTGCTCGGCCTTGCAGTGGCACGGCATATCTGGGCAGATAAAAGGGCGAGACGCTTTACATTGCCTTTGATACGCAGTTAACACTGAGTGCGAGACTGACGTTCCCTAAACCCTTATACCCTCCTAGCTATGAGAACTCCCCCTCAGCATGTAGGTTCAAAAAAGCCGTGCCCCCCAAGAGCCTGTGCGGAGCGAGAACAGAGAAAGAGACCCAGACGATGACCACCTCAGAACCTCTCTCATCCCCGTTTGATGGAGTCTCGCTTCTTGCTGACCCCATCCATGGCTATATTTCCATCACTGTCCCCTATACACAACCAATAACTGCCGAACAAACCGAAAAAGATCTGATTGATTCACCCTGGGTTCAACGCCTTCGATATATCCTCCAGCTTCAGAGCGCGCATTGGGTCTATCCGGGAGCCGAACATAGCCGGTTCCAGCATTCCCTTGGAACCATGCACCTGGCCGGCCGGTTTATTTCTCGACTCTACCCCTCGCTTTGCCAAACCGTTTCTGATGTCCCATCTTTTCATTTCCTGGAAGAATTCATCCGAATCACGGCATTGCTACATGATATCGGGCATGGACCGTTCTGCCATTTCTTTGATCATCACTTCCTTCACCAATTTCATCTAACACATGAACTGCTCGGCCAACATATTATTCGTGACCATTTAGCTCCAATCATCAAAGGAATCCGCCGAAGTCCTTCCGGGCCGTTTGCTCCTGGAGAATATCTGGATCCGGAGCACATTGCCTTTCTGATTCTTAAGAACCCTCACAAATCTACCAAGGGCCTGCCGCCATGGGTCATTGCTCTACAACCTCTCCTTGGCGGAATCTATACTCCGGATAATTGCGATTACGTCTTAAGAGATTCCTATATGTGCGGGGTGGCTATCGGCCCGGTGGATATTGAACGGCTGCTGCATTACACCTTCTTTTCTACCCATGGACTCACGATTCATCAATCTGGACTTCCAGCGTTGCAAATGTTTTTACACGCGCGACTTTATCTCTATTCCAATGTCTACTACCATCGAACCACACGGGCTATCGACATTCATCTTCAGGAAATTTTTCAACCAACGATGGAAATTTTGTGCCCGGGAAACCCTCTTCGCTCATTACACAAATACCTGAACTTGACCGATTCTCACTTGATCGAAACGGTTCGTACCTGGAAGAACGCTCGCTCCGTTCACAAACGCCAACTTGGAGAGGAGTGGAGCCAGATTATTGGCAGGCATGTGAAGTGGAAAACCGCGTTCAGCATTCTGCTCCCCATCGCCCAGCCGGCGTCATCATCTCTTCAACCGCAGAAGTTTCTCACCCGCATGAGTCAACTCTTACCCCCCAAATTGCGTCGCCAGGATATTCGGGTTGACTTTGCCCATAAAGACCCACGCCCCATCAATTTGCTCAACATGGGGAGCTTTCAAATTTTTGTCTGGAACCCGAGCAAAGGCATCGTTGAAAAAGACAGTCTTCAAAAATACCTTCAGTATCTTCCCGCTCGAATGGTCACCTTGCGAATTTTCAGCCAGGATCATTCCAACGATGAGATTCTCGCCAAAGCCGCGGAGGAGACACTGCGGCGCCACTGGCCAACCTTATTGAAAACATCCTAAATATCCAGAAAATTGAGCAGGACCTCGCAGATTTCAAGATCGAGGAAAGAAAAAACGGATTGACGGTTTAGCGGGATCGACTTCCCAATTGAAGAGCGTGAATGTCTTTCACCAACGTTAATTGGAGACGAAAGGTTTTGGAGAACCGGGAGGGAGATGAACCGACCCGACCCGAATCCTGGCATTCCAGGCAAAATCCTAAAATTTTCGATTGAAGATCATTCAAGCTTTTTATAAAAATAGGCTCATCCGGCCAATTTTGAAACTTGACTTGAACAATCTTCCCATCTTGAATACGGACAAGCCCCACCGCCGTCCGTTTATTCCCAGGGAGGTACCCAAGTGACGGCAACCCTTCGGTTAGCGCAGGGGTCCAGTGCAATTTGATCCACTTTTCCAATGCCTGGAGAAGATCCTCTTTCTGAGGGATTTGCGCAGGAATCACGCTCTTATCTTCTTCGGGTTCTCCGAGAGGCTCGAGCATGACGATGACTTGCTCATCCGGAACAGGAACCACCACAACATCAAATGTCACATGGCGTCCTTCTCGCTCAACCCAATCTACTGGAAAATAAGCGAGCCCGGCCAGGAACGGTTCCGGCCACATGGGCACAGAAATCCACTGAGGATTTACCATGCGAATCTTGCTCTCCGTGCGCCATGCCCAATCGGAAAAGACAGCAAGGACATCGCCTTGCTCGCTGAGAGCCCGGACAAATACACGGCGTGGTTTCTGGAAATGCTCAACAAATAACTGGTTGGCCCCAGACCCCTCGTCCGTCTTAGTCCGAAATCCATCAGAGTCAAAACCCACGCCGGGGTCGCCCCCTGCATCCCACACTTTCTTAAATTTATCAGCAAGCCGGTGTGGTGAGAAAAAGACGGAAATGGGAATAGTCATGATCGACATAGACCGCGTAGATTGATAGGGGAGTTGCCAAACGTGGTAAAAGGGCTGCCCCATTTCAGATGACCACCCTTCAGTCCAGATTGTTTCTGCTAACTGGTACGCTTCCCTACGTTGTTGAGTAAGTGTCTCCAATGATAGAAAGGCATCAATTTGATGAACAGAGTGAGAATCAAATTGCCCTGGCACGGTTCCTCTTTTCTCCTCAACACTGACAGACCCGCTTTGTGTTATCTGCGGCGCTTTAGCGATCTCACCAGAATTCGAACGGGTATTCAAATTTTGAGAAGGGTCAAACAAACGCATGGCTTGAGTCACAAGGTCTTGTTCCAGACGAGGGATGTCTGATTCTACCCCTTGAGCCTTAACTGAACCCGCAACCACCCCTGTCTCCACATCGACAACCTGCAGGTCTACGGTGAGAGCATCATCCTGGGCATAGATCCTCCCTTGGATTAAATACCGCACCCCTTTTAACTGTCCAAGAAGGACAGGATTGGCAACTGATGAAAACCCTCGCTGCTGCAACCATTGTTCCCGCAACACCGGGCCAAGCGCATCTCGTGACACCACCTCAAGCTGAGGCCATTTGGCTAAATCACTCACCAGCATTTCCTGCAGTCCACGACTTAACCAATGAAGATGCGTATGCCGACTCAAATTTTCAAAAGGCAAAATGGCAAGTGTATATGGACGATCCAGAAGACTCGGTTGGGGGGATGAAAGGAAAGAGGGAGATGCCGAATCGGGAGGAACGGCAACAACAAGAGGCCCCTGGCACCCTTCCAGGGCAACAAGACAGATCGCCAGACACCAGCCCCTCCCCTGAACCCTACCCAAGAACGGAATCGGCGGGCTTTTTGAGTCGAAGGCGTTGCATAGTGGCTTGAGACCGAAGAATGTGGCGAATAATAGCTTCACGATCGTCAGAAGAGATTTGGGTAAACTCCACCGCGATCTCAAATCCCCACTCTTCGCCATTCCGCTTGGAATCAATCCTGATAATTTTTCCTACGGCCTGGATGGGAATAAATGGCCGCAAAATGAGCCGCAAGACGAGGAAGGAATCCACGGGGTATGATTTTTCCGAGAAAAACTTGATTCCGGACCCACTCAAATTTACTTTCGTAAATTCTGGAACAGCTCCTTTAAGGTTTTTATCTTTTCCCAACGTCCGGAGAATTGAAGTCAACATCCAGTCAATACGCGTCACCATCTGTAGAAGCAAGGGATCACGAATGGTCAGGTCCTTTTCATCTACCATCGCCTTCACCAAATCGGGCGAAACCGCCAGTTCATCCCATTGCCACTGGCTAAATTCAGCCCCATCGGGATCGACGGCTTCATAAGAAAACGCCAGCGGAATTTCAACCCACAGGCAGACGGGCACATCGGCCCGGCAATCTTGACGTCGATCCTCAGAGGTAACAAGATCCATTTGACACCTTTACAACTTGGGCCAGGCCATCACGCTTACCCAAGAACCCATCAAAACATAGGAAACCACCCGAAAAGTTCTCATGCTAAATTTTCGTTGATGCTTGAAGACCACGGATTTCGACCAGAATATCCCTGGCTTGTTCGGCCGCCCCGTGAATTTTTTCAAGTTGTTGCTTCAGGTGTTCATCCTCGCAACGACGTAAAGCCAATTCCGAAAACACCACAATGGGTAACAATTTATTTGAGAGTGAATGCAATAATTTCCCGTTGACCGAAGAATCATGCGGAACACTCGGACCAGAGACACTTCCTGGTGATGTAGATTGATGAGTCATAATGTTCTTTCCTGATACTGACAGAAAATTGCATTTCTACTACCTAATTGCTAATCGAACGGGCTTTACTCTCTCTTTCACCTTTTGAAACTCGCAATTGTTATACCCGAGGCCATCAATTTTCATTAAGTGAAATTTCTCGCATAATTGCACACCACATTTTGTCATTTCAAAAATCAACCAGCACATTTCTAGAAAACAATTGGCTCTATTCGTCAAATCCTTGACAGGAGAATGATCTGCTACCAAGAGTCATATGTTGGACATTAGGTGCGTGAGATCTAACCAGACTTGATGAAGAAAAGAAATTTTGCTCAACCAAAATCCAACAGTCAAATAGTCAGGAGATGTCGGGCTTGTGCAGTGGAATTCCCGCCCCACTGGCGTTTAAGAATCTCCAATTTTCGTCGTTGATCCTGAATTTCATGAAGGTTTTTCTTGATTGCCGCCTGGGCTTCTCGAACTCTAGTAATCAACCATTGGTCCTGTTTGACCAGTGCTTGGGCGGTACTTGGAGAAATATGCTCAAACTGTCCCTCCGACATCCGACGATCATAGAAAGCAATGACCTCTTCCCATTTACCATCTCGGGCTGCCTCTATGGCATCTCGTGTGAACTGCTCTAATAGACAATTGATATCCGTCATATGGCCACCAGCATTTACATTCCGACAGCCTGAGGCTTAGCTCCCTGCACTGCCAAATCCTGCCATGCCTCGCGTATGACGCTCAGGCAATGTATCGGACCTTCTAGGCGATGGGGTTCATTTTTCAGGTTGGCTTGAGTCATCTCAAATTGCATGTATTCATACATACGGCGTAAATCTTTCGCGATATTTCCACCTTCCTCCATATTAAGGGAAGCCGATAATTCCCCGATCACTCGAAGCGCACGATCGAGAAATCGAGCCTTATCCTGAAAATTCGAGGTGGACATTCCCTCTTGTGCCAATCTCATGGAAGAAATGGCCCCATCGTATAACAACACGATAACCTGAACGGAGGACGCAGTTTGGATTTGCGTGTTTGCATAAGCCTGAGCACCAACCATCATACGATTATCCTCTCCTTAGCTGTTAATCGATGGGAATGCGTTCTGCAATTGAGTCAATTGATTTTGTAAACTGGCCAACAACCCATCTAAATTGGCAAATTTCAAGCGTTGCTGTTGCTCAAACCGGGCTAAGGCTTCTTCTTTAAAAGTAATTTGATTCGTAAATTCTTTCACCTGTTTAGTCAAGGCATTTTGTCGAATGGTGAGAGAGCCCGTATCGATGTCATCTAACCCGTCAATCGCATTCACAACTAATTCTGCGATTCCATTCGTACCGGTGGTGGTATTTTTTACGAACAAATCCCGCACAGCTGAAAAGTTTGCACTCAAGGCCGAATCTAATGTCGCTTCATTCAGTTTAATCGTCCCATCGGTTGTTTGCGTCTCAAATCCAATTTGGGAAGCTCCCGTGTAGGTCGTCAACCCGCTAATTTGAGAAAACACGGACTCCCTGACTCGATCAAGGACATTTCGGGCCAAACTTTCTCCAACAAAAATTCCTCGTTCTTTCGTTTCTGTATTATAAAACGTCCGTTCATTGATAAACGTCACAATCTCATTGTATCCATTCACAAATTCTGAGATCGCTTCTTTGACAGCTCCATTATCCTGAGTCACCGAGATCGTGACAGGATTACTGGCATCCACAGCTTGGAGGTTAAGAGTTAGGCCTGCCACCACATCGGTGAGTGTATTGCTCGACCGGTTGATCGTAACGGCCGTGGTTCCGGCCGCGGCATTTGTGACACCCAAAACGACTTCGGAATCTTGGGCAGCCTGAAACGTATCCACTCCAGTTGTAACCGTATTTAATGTCGTATCATCGGCCACAATGGTGATGGCTTGGTTGGCCCCAGTCTCATTAGCCGATAATACAAGACGAAATTCCGGCGATGTTTCACTTCCAGTATTTAATATTGAAGCACTCACTCCCGCACCGAGATCATTAATCGCGGCACGCAAATCATCCAGTGTACCCGTGGCATCTAAATTCACCGTTTGAATCGAGCCAGCACCAACTTGAAATTGAAGGGTTCCGGATGCGCCACCAACAATGTCCGTGTCAGTGGAGGAAACTGCGGTGGAGGCCTTAGAAATAATTTGATGAGCTGAGGCCAACTGATTTACGGTCACCTGATAGGTGCCTGGGGCCGCAGAGGAAGAGGCACTCGCAGATAATGGAGTTTGTGCACTGGCAGAGGCGACATTGACTTGATTTTTGTTGAAACTGACCCGAGTGCGGAGACTGCTGGCCAGTCCTTGAAAACTGAGTAATTTAGCCCCTAGCAAACCAATGTCAGTCTGCTTCTGTTGCGCTTGAAGCTTTCGCTGGGTCAAGCTATCAATAGGAAGACGTTCCGCCTGGACAAGCGCATCGACAACTGGTCCAAAATCAACACCATTTCCCAGTCCCCCGAAACTAATATTCATCCTGTCTTCCTTTCGTCATTCTATAACATATGACGAAACACGCAACGGCTATACCTCATATCGCGAGAACTCAGTCTCTCATGGATACGGACAAAGGGCTCATGAGTAGCCAGAGGGTTGAAACATTGATTATATGTCTTCTTCTACAAGCAGCCCCGAATGTCCAGAAAGGAATCGGTCCAGTTCGACCACGCTCTCTAACGGTATTTGTCGGATTAGATCACCCGTTTCTTTATCCACGACGCGGAAAATTACTTGATTAATGTCATTATCCACATACAATTCAACTCGAGATTCAATAGGTTTCAAGGCTTCCTGAAGGCGGGCTACCGTCGCTTGAATTTGTTCCTCATTGAATGGTCTTTCGACTTTTTTCCTTTCAATGAAATCAGCATTGAGAACGGATGTCTTTTTCTCTGATGCACGCTGAACATCTCGCATTTCTGGCTTATGCCCATCACGCACACGAATCTCATTCCCAACAGAGACGGTTATGAAAGGGGCGCTCTCAGATAATGTTGGAATCATATTGGGTTACCCCCCATATTCCGAAAAGGAGAAACCGGGGTTGAGACCCGGCTTCTCCTTTTGACTGTTTACTGCAGTAAGGCGAGGGCCTGCTGAGGTAGCGTATTGGCTTGGGCCAAAACTGACACACCAGCCTGAACCAATATTTGGTTTCGGACGAACTTTGATGTTTCAAAGGCAATATCAGCATCACGAATTCGTGATTCAGCAGCGGTGATATTTTCACCGGCAACTTGCAGATTTCCGACCGCAGCATCAATTCGGTTTTGCAAGGACCCGACATTCGCTCGAGCAGACGCCACTGCGCTAATAGCACTATCGATGTTGGATAGAGCGCTTAATGCATTATTAGCAGTCGACACATTGACAGTGGTCAGGCCTAACGCACCAGTGTGCAAATCATTGAGCGCTATGGATAGAGTATCATTCGCTGAGCTTCGGAAACCGATTTGAATGCTCAAGGAGTCATTCACGGTTCCACTCAACAATTTCACCCCGTTGAACTCGGTCACAGAGGAGATTCGATCGATTTCTGAACGGAGGGCGACAAATTCCTGATCCAGGAAGGATCGCTCATTGGAGCCAAGAATCCCGCTGGCTGATTGCTCAGCGAGTTCACGAAGCCGACCTAACAGATTGCCGATTCCTTCTGCACCACCATCCGCAATGGCCAACAAACTAATGCCGTCATTGGCATTTCTGACCGCTTGATTAATACTACGAATTTGCGCTCGCAAGGTTTCGGAAATTCCCAAGCCAGCCGCATCATCCGCTGCTCGGGTAATACGCAAACCCGAAGAAAGACGGGCGACCGACCCTTGCAATTGGGAACTGGACACGCCCAAGTTGCGTTGGGCGGTGATTGACGCGATGTTGTTGTTAACGATAAGTGCCATACATTCCTCCTTGATGGCTGTGCCTCAAAGGATCCGTTCCTTGAGGGAGAGAGTAAATTAGGTAAGCCGATTGGCCTCCTTAGAGAGTTGTGAAGTGAACCAATTTCAACTTCTGCCGTATTTATCGACCACCAGAAGGAAAACTTTAGAGGCGTTATGACACCAGGAACATTTTTTTCTGGGCAGGAACTTCATTCAACCCATTATATGGAATTGTGTGACAAGACAATAGGCAGTCTGACGTCACATTGGAGAGGTGATGTTTCGAGAAAGACGAGGGAGCACTTCATATTCCAACATATCCGCGACTCGAACCTCATCTTCTATTTCTCGAGCATTCGTTAATTCATTGACCCAAAACGACAGGTCTTGAACGACATCAGGCTTCTCGAGTCCCACAGATTCATGAATCTGTAGCCACTCAAGATAATCCGCCATTTGGCCAAACCATTGGTCTAACTGGCGAAAGATTCCTTGGCCTTGCCGGAAGTCGTCGACAAACTTCTCTCCTTTAAGGCATAGCTGTTGTCCAAATTTTCTTCCCGTTTCTTCAGAATACTGCACAATGGTTTCCAATCGCTTGCTCACGGCCGTTATGGATCCAAACGTGCTCGCCACTTGTCCAAGGGTGGGAGGAACCAACTCCCGATCCGTCATCTTCTGATTTCCAACCATCAATTCCGTCACCAAACACCCTTTGGCCCGAGCACGATCACTCACATTGGCCAGAACCTCCCCGAGCTGAACACTGTCACTCACTTCCCATACTTCTTCATCCAATTGCACTTGCATACCCAGCCCTCCTTGAATCAAAAGAAACCATGGCATCCAACCGTGTGTAATTTTCTGTCCCTTGGGAACGAAATACATGATAAGCACGAGCATTTTCTTCGGCCATTCCCTTAAGGGTCCCAGCCTCCAAACTAAACGTCTCTCGGAAAAAAGCCATCGCTAACGGACCAAAGGCCAATGATGGCCTGGCCATCTGTTGCATCGTGAGTGTGTTATCTTTCAATTGGTGCTGTTGCGCCTTCAGCCTGTCAACTGGAATAGGCCTTTGACGGCACAAATCCACTACCGTATCTGCTTGAATACACAGCTGATCGAGCTGAGGGGCCAAAAGACGCCACACCTGCTCGCACTCTGGGAAATCAGGTGGAGGGGTCTGGGGAGAAGGGACCAGACTCGGGCAATGAGTGAAAGATTCATACCAATATTGGCGCCAATAATTCGCATACCATCCAATACGTCGATCTTCAGATCCGGCTCGTATAAAAAATGTCCCAAGCTGATCCTCATTGATGCCACCCTCATAGACCCGGACTTTGGAAGAAAAGGCCGGAAAGGGATGAGCACCCAAAAGATGCAAACAAAGCTCGGCCACTTCTTGAGGGACGAGATGATCTTTACAGGCATGGTGAGGACAGACCTTATCGAATCCACAAGGCCCACAAATAATATCCGGCTGAACCACCCAGTGCCCCGGACCAAAAGGTCCGGTTTCCCAAAAATCCACATGGCCCACAGACACATTAAGGACCGGGGTATTCACTCCCACAGCCAGGTGCATGGGACCTGTGTCATTGGTCACCATCAATTGACATTGCTCAAGCAGAGCCACGAGTTGCGGCACAGTGGTCTGGGCAACTGCTTCGCAAAGGATTCCCTTTCCTCCGGCCTGCCGGTAACACCGGATGGCTTCCTGCACATCGGCCTCTTCTTTCTTCGTGCCAATTAACACAAAGCCTACCTGCCGTTGTTGGCTGATCCAGGCCATCACTTGCCCAAAATATTCCGGACGCCATGCCTTCATCAGATCACTGGCTCCAACTTGGATGCCAATCCATTCATCGGGTTTGCCTGCTTGCTTCAAATAGGTCCGTGCCCATTCTTGCATCTGGGACGGCACTTGTAAGCGGATGGGATGAAAGGATCCTGGCCCACTTCCCCCGAGCGCAAACAGATCAACAATATTGAACCGATTCAACTGTCGATACACGTGAAAATCCACGAAATATTTCATCCAAGGATTTTTCACGATGAAACTCCCATCCTGGGCCGTAGTCATTCCTCGCTCATCTGAACACCCAAAACATTTCACCAAAAACGCACTGCGGCGATTAAACGTGAGGTTCACCACACGATCGTACCCGACCTGAAGTAACGGTCGAACCCAACGAGCAAGGTCCTGATAAAGCGCAACCACATCCCGGGCTCGCACCCGGCTCTCATCCATTAACCGTTGAAAATCAAACATCAAGACCTGTCGTATCCCGGGAATAAGGCTGGCGACATGGGCGAACTCTTTATCGACAATGAGATCAATGGCCACACCGGGCCATTCTTCCTCCAACCGGGACAACAGAGGGATCATCTGAATCAAATCACCCATCCGGGTAATATTGATGATGAGGACTTGTTTAGGCATAGAGAATTGGCGTTTGTCGAATCATGGGCAATCAGCACTCATAGAAAATCCCGCTTTTCCTGTCTGTACTCATCCATCATGAGGATCAGTAATTCCTCACGGTTCAACTTGGCTTCAGGCCCTTTTTTCCGAATAGTATTCGCCACATCCACTAACTCCACACGATCGGTTTGAGGAAATTGCTTAAGGATTGGGATCAATTCCGGGCACTCCCCACTCCGCGACACCAACGATCCAGCGTGACGTTCCCCTTGTAGAATGGCCCCTAACCGGTCCGGACACGCCATGCCCACTGCACTTAAGAGGGTTTTCATCCGATGCACGTATGTATGCGCCTCCAATACCCGATTCCGGGAAGATTCAGCCATGGCCATGCGCCGGGCGGGTTCGTGCAAATAGGTTCGTACGGATGAGAGAAGTTCATCCGGCCTGTTGATCACGGCCATCATCGATTCATCAAAGAGAGCAGGAAGCAAGGTGCGAGCATCGACCACTTGAAAGGCTCCACAACTGGCCAACTCAAAGGTCCGGGGATTCACCCCATCTCCCTCAGGATCGAATCCCTCTCCCGTGTAGGAATGCAAATTAATATTGACCGAAGTAGCATTGAAAATTTTCACACTAGTCGGAGTATCAATACGCGCCCCCCCTCTCTGAAGAACCGCCTCTAACGCCCCCGAGTTGTCCCATTCATTCCCCCATAATTTAAATATCCACTCATGGCCGACCAAGGACGGGAGGAGCTGACGCCGATTCCAATACCCTGCCCCCAAAAAAGACACGTCGGCACCAAACTCGTGCCGTTCTTCAGGGGTTAACGTCATAGCCTGATGAATGGCCGGATCAGCGGCTAAGGGGAGATACGACACATGTTTAGCGCCGGCTTTTCTGAAGGCGTCCAAACATGATTCCCGTTGCATCACGAACCAAAAATCATATCCCGCCACCATCTGCTGCCAATAAGTTAAATGACGAAAATTTTCCACAAACCACATGGCCGTCAGG
>JAOUGQ010000283.1 GCA_029865515.1 Nitrospirota bacterium | reverse complement strand
GGCCAATCTGCTAACTTGCGCGTCTATTTGACCGGATTTTCCGAACCTGATTTATTGGATTTCTCCAAAATCGCACCGAATCCTCGCTTCATGTACCGCTGTTCAATTCACTGCACCTTATCCGATATGCCTGATTTGTTGCAGCTCTTAGAACCAGGCGGACGCGTATATGCCAGCTTGGCAGAATTTCAAACCGGCCATCTCTTTCCAGAAGGTGCCGACGCAGCGGCCATTGTGGGATTGGTGGGCACGAATGGTGAATTTCGGCTGGAAATACGACTTAACCAACGTCCCCTTCCCCATCAAGATACTGAACGATGGTTAGAGGAGTTGGTGGGCCATACACTGAGATATTCACCCTTACCCGCCTTCCCATGACAGCCCCCACAAGGGGCCAGGAGAGAACGAGAATATTTAGTGCAAGAGGGAACCTGCGGCCCGGCAGACTTCCTCCACTGAAATTTGCCGCATGCAGCCTTCTTCTCCCCGAAAGCATCCTGGATAAAAACACTCTCCACAGTCCAGGCCTTTGTAGATCACTGAAACCTTTTTGCCCCGTGGGCCCCAGACCCGAGGGTCGGTTGGACCAAACAACCCCAGTACCGGACATCCGACAGCGGCCGCCATATGCATCGGGCCACCATCGTTTCCCACAAATAATGCACTCCGCTTCATCAAGGAGGCCAGTTGAAGTAGTCGGGTTTGCCCCATCAAATTGCGCGGCTTGCACTTGGTCAAATTGATAATTTGCTGTCCGAGCAGCATTTCTCGCTGATGACCAATAAGGGCAACGAACACCCCCTGATCTGTCAGCCAATCCGCAAGAGCCGCAAAGCGTTCGAGAGGCCAGGCTTTAAAGGTATATCGCGCGGAGGGAGAGAGGAGCACCAATGGAGTATCCCCTATCCCGAGCGAGCTGAATAATTGATCTCCATGCTGCTGGTCTTTCTGCCGTAAATACACCTCCGGATCGCCAACGAGGTCATTGATACCCAAGGCCGTTAAGGCCTGTGCATGATAATCCACCATGTGCATCGAGCCATAGGGTGAAGGTAATACCCGGGTATAGAGCTTTCCACGCCATCGGTTTTCTCGATTGAATCCCAACCTGACGCCGGCGCCTGTCCAATACGTCAGAAATGCCGAGCGATCCCCGTCTGTTAAATCCACGACTCCGTCAAAGCGAGCCTGACGAAGTTTTTGCAAAAACCCTAATTGACTGCCCCATCCATCACGGGGAATGACATAAATTTCCTCCAAGTGCGGATTGCCTAACAACACACTTTCAGTTCCAGAATTGACAAGAAAGGTAAGTGACGCCTCCGGACATCGTTTGCGGAGAAGCGGGAGAAGAGGGGTGGATAAAACCACATCCCCGATGTACCGCAGCTTAATGAGAAGGATTCGTTTCACTTGGATCTCAGTGACAGAGCCATGCCCATGCAAAATCAGTCACATACTAGATGCATCAGGACTCTGCTCCTAAAGTCCCTTCATTTCGGGAACGCGTATCATTTGGGGAAAAAGCCTCTTGCCAGTAAGGCCACAACGCGGACACCGTATAGACTGCCAAGACATATTCTCCAAATTCTTCCATCCCCATAAAGAATAACTGGGCAGCTTCCAACCCGAAAAGCGGAAGACCGTAGGCATTCGCTTTATCCAACAGCAAACAGAATCCCAATAGAATGCCCCCCACCATCATTTGGCCAATCCAGGGAGCACAACTGCTCCCTCCCCTGCCTAGTCGTAGCCACATTCGATAACAGAGCACCGCTCCAACAGCCACAGTTGGAATAATCATGAAGCCGACAACCAGCAATCGCTCCCAAAGCGGAAAGCGAGAGTTCCAATAATTCGCAAGCTTGTCTAAATTCCAGCCGGTTACCCAGACGTGGGCATCTAATTCCCGCAATCCAAAGAGAAGGCACACGGTGGTCAGCCCAAACCATTCAATTCGATGGGGGGAATGTCTCCAGCCCGCAGCGAGGCACCAAACCATGGCCATAAACCATACCCCCGCGCTCATACGCTCAACGGGCCCGTTTTCCGATACAATCACCTCCCGCCAACCCGGCAAATTGGTGGACCATTTCGCCAGAACAATCATGGTGACGCAAAATACGAGAGCCCCTACAAGATTCCCCCAGAATACTTGTGTATGCCTTTCCCCTAACGCCCAAAAGAGAAAGGTGTTTTGTGATGGCACTCGAGGAAATTCTATCCTCATACCAATCTTACTGACATCCCTAACAAGAGAAGATATAGCCACCAAAATAGGCCGGCGAGAATAAATGCGCCTCCCCCAAGGAAAATGGTGTGTAGGCTTTTTACTCGAACCACACCTACCCTCAAACACACCGACACGAGGATATAGAGTCCAAGACTGAGAAACCCCAGCCCAATGTACCAAGCCACTAAGGCAAGCCCCCCCAGGTCATGGATATACGGAAGATCCGCATGGTAATAAGGAACACGGGGAAGACCCCAAAGTACCCCCGAGGAGACAACAAAAATCCAACCCGGCCAAGATTTCATCCAGTCCATAGCTTATCTAACGAAATGGCTTTCATGAGCCGAGCACTTCCCAATAGAGATCCAGGGTTTGCTGCGCCGCCCGGTCCCACGTAAATTGTTTCACCCGCTCAAACCCTTTGGTTCGCAATTGTTCTTGCAAACCCTGATCACTGACAAGCCTTTCAAGTTCCACTCCCAACTGCTCTGGATCTTGAGGATTGACATATAAGACCGCATCCCCTCCCACTTCTGACAATGCACTCCCTGTCCCGATAATGGTCGGGGCGCCACAAGCCATCGCCTCAAGAAGGGGCATGCCGAATCCTTCGTACAAGGATGGAAACACAAAACCAACCGCATGGGAATACAACATCCGTAGATCTTCGACGGAAACATACCCAGGGCAACACACGGAATCAGATATTCCTAATTCCCGGGCAGTCCCCACAAGGCTGGCTCCCCGTGATTCCACCTCTCCGACCGCAACAAGAGAAAACGACTCAACAAGCCTTGCCGATCGAGAAAACGCCGAAAAAAGCACGGTATGATTTTTTCGAGGTTCAGCCCCTCCCACAAATAGAATAAACGGACGGGCTGGTAATTGTAACCGGACTCTGACTTCCTGGAATTTTCGTTCTTCCCGAACAGGAAACATGTCGGGAGAACACCCATGGGGAATCACTGCGATGTGTTCAGCTGGGAGATGAAACATGTCCTGGATTTCCCTGGCAGAAAATTGTGATACCGCAATAACCCGGGAAACCCGCTTGGCACGACGGCCAAGCTTCCATGATGAAAGGGTTTGCCCGAATAGTTTTTTTGAATATTGAGGAAATCGAGCCAACCACAGATCATGAATCGTTAGGACTGTGCGCTTTTGACCATAATTGGGCGCTTGGAAGTTGGTCCCATGAAAGACATGCGGTTTATTCTGCTCTTTTGTGTCCAGACCAAAGAACCAAGAGAATTCTGGATATTTCCAAGAGACTTGCGAATGGAGTGGAAGAAGGAATTTCTGGGCAGAATTTTTTGATGAGGTATAGGCTATCCATTCAATCGCTTGAGAACGATTGAACATGGCCGGGAAGAGGCATCGAACATACTGCCCAATCCCGCTATAGGAGGAACGTATCGGCCCGGCATCAAACCCAACCCGCATCAGGCGATGGACCCATTCTGAAAGTCAGAATTTTTTCCCACGGCACCAGATAATCCCCTTAACACCGCTTCGTCTCTAATCACTTCTTTTCCTGAAGACTCCCATAGGATTCGTATTGTTTCATGTGCCAAACCTTGGCATATTTCACAAAAGTATACATACTGGCAAGGGCGCTGACCAAAAATCCCGACATGCCATCCCGGTATCCCTGTCGGACGAGAAAATATTTCAAGAAAGTAAACACCGGTCGAAAGAGTAGATCCGTGCTACGCACATAGCCTTTTGTCTTGGCACGATCCTGAGCAGCCATGGTCGTGAAATTGGAAAATTTCTCAAGGTAGTTTTGAAGAGTGGGCCTGGTATGATGAATTAATGGACACGAGAGATAGGCGGAGTCTCCCGTAAATATGAATTTATTATGCGGTTCCGCGTCATCCAAATGCCCGATTCCACGACGAAACAGCCGTAATTGATAATCGGGATAACATCCAGCGTGAAGAACGAGGGAACCAAAA
>JAOUGQ010000282.1 GCA_029865515.1 Nitrospirota bacterium | reverse complement strand
GTCCTATTCAATGTCTCAAACGTGTTCATTGCGCATTACACTACAAAGGAGGTTGCTATGTTTCGTTCAACGGTATTCATCGCCGCGTTTAGTATATTGGCCATGGGGTGTATGACCACTCCAGCCCTGAGCGAAAGCCCGAGCCCTGCGGCAGGCTATGACATTCACGTTCAAGCCCCGCATATGATGTCCGATGGGACAGTGGGTGGTCCTTTTCATCACTTTTGCAAGGGTATTTCAGATAAAATTCTCCAGTGCCTACTGTTTGAATCGACCGACCATAACGCTCCCTTGGTGGCCATCGAATACTTTGTCGCCAAGGATCTTTCGAGAAAACTCCCCTTGATCCAGTGGCACCGGTTTTTCCATGACCACAAAGTAGAAATCGCAACAGGACGTGTTCAAGTCATTTCGCCTGCTGACAAAGCCGCAGAGATTGCTGAGGCCGCTTCCAAGACCGATGGAGTGATCTACCATTTGTGGCAAAAGGGCCAAGAATTCCCCGATGGGACGGTGACATTCCCGCAATCCTTGGGACATATTTTCACCAGGTCCGAATAATTCATCATTCAACAAATGATTAACGAGTATGGGGGATCCGGTTGGATCCCCCATACTTTTGAATAGAGCATTTCACATGAAAAGAGTTAATTTTTTACAACCGCAGCTATGGATCGGGATCTTCTTTTTTGCTTTGATCACGCCTCCCCTGACCCTCGCGGCCGATCCCGAAGTTCTCAAGCCGCGTGTGCCAGTCGGTCAGATCGATGAAGCCAAATCTTGGAAGAATCCCATTTCTTCAACAGAAGAGAATATTGAGAAGGGTAAACACATTTTTCACGGGAAAGCATTTTGTGTGACCTGTCATGGACGCGACGGCAAAGGGTTGGGAAATATCCCTGGGTTAGTAGGAAAACTTCCCCGGAATTTTACGGACAAGGCCTGGCAGGCTGCCCGCACCGATGGGGAGCTTTTTTGGATTTTGAAAAACGGCAGCCCGGGGACGGATATGGCCTCCTTCATTCCCCTGGTTTTGACGGAGGAAGAAGCCTGGCATGTGATTTTGTACGTGAGATTTTTTGGGAATGGCACAGAATCCAGAAAAGAATAAACTGATAATATCCTTCCGGGTCTTCTTGAGTTCGGTCCGGCTCCCAACTATGCGACTCTCAACTTGCAGGAGCGAATCTGTTGACCCGAAATCACAAAGTTGTTCATAATGTCCAAATATCCCTGTCTCGTGTCTCCGGGATCAAGGTGTTGGATGATGGGAAAAGCGGTGAATTGCATGGTATAAACCGCCTCACCAATATGGTGGACGGAAAAAGAACCGCAGATCCATAAGGTCTTGCGGTTGTTCATCACTAATTTGCCCCGTGCGCGAGGAGGGGTCAGTATCGAGGCCATCCTCCGGACCACATCCTGGAAGGAGGACTTGGCTTATGACGGTAATGCCTCTAGTCGTTCTTACAACCTGGCTGGTGTTCACCTCACTTGAAACGCCTCCTTCCTCCCCATCCTCTCTTTCCTTACCTCCAGAGCCCGAGGAAAGCACGCGAATCGATGAAATCTTCGATCAGGAATCCCGCCTCTTGCTGTCTCTGTATTCCTTGAAAGGAAATGGGACGGTCGACTACGTCACGGGACGGACCGTGGAACAGCACGTGCGAAGCACCTATGGCAATCCTGTGTACTACACGTTAGAGTTTCCGATCTTTTATTGGTGGAACCATACGATGTGGAATGACCCGTTTGTGGATGGTGTCAACGGGAACGAAATGGTCTATCAGGAAGAAATGGACTTTGATGTGAGCCGGTACAAGCCTTGCGTGTTTAACGGGCAACCCTGCTAAAGCGACTGTAGAAGCGGGGTCTCCTCCCTCACTCAACCATCCCTGCGTTCGCTGGCGGGTCATCAGGGACAATCGCCCGAGCAGGATTCCGACTGTCCTGAGGGCTACGCTTCTCGGAAGCCATGGACGGGTTTTTCACGGGAAAAGACACGGTAAAAACTTCACTCTCTCACTTCAGCAAGGTCCTGTATTTCGTTTTCATTTAAGTAAGGTTTAAATCTTCATGAATGAAAATAATTCCGGTATAAACCGGCGGGGATTTTTGAAGGGGAGTCTGGCTCTTGGAGCTGCCGTTCTTGTAAACCCAAACAGTCTTTGGGCTGGGCAGGCACCAAGTATGGCCCAGTATGTGGATCTCCCTTTTGAACGGGGCCGTCGACCACTCGTCGCTTTTCCGGGGAAGCGGCCGCTTATGGCGATGACCACGAGGCCTCCACAATTAGAAACACCCTTTCATATTTTTAATGAGGACATCTTTACACCTAATGACGCGTTTTTTGTCCGTTGGCATCTCGCGAATATACCTCGTGACATTGATGTGAACACCTTCCGCCTGACCATTCGCGGCCGGGTACATCAATCCTTGTCTCTGAGCCTTGAAGAACTAAAAACTCAATTTGAGCAAGTCGAAATTGCGGCAGTTTGCCAATGCGGGGGAAATAGTCGCGGCTTTTTCCAGCCAAGGGTTTCAGGTGGACAGTGGGGGAATGGGGCGATGGGAAATGCCAATTGGAAGGGAGTCAGACTCCGTGATCTCCTCCAGAAGGCCGGAATAGAAGATGATGCGGTGCAGATTCGGTTCGATGGACTGGACCAACCTGTTGCAGAGGCCACGCCGGATTTTCGAAAGTCGCTGAATCTTGATGATGCGATCAAGAAAGAAGTGCTGGTTGCCCATTCCATGAATGGGGATCCTCTTCCCATGCTAAACGGGTTTCCTCTTCGCCTCGTTGTGCCTGGATGGTATGCCACCTATTGGGTCAAGATGCTGAATGACATTGAAGTGTTGAATCAGGCGGATCAAAATTTTTGGACGACACAGGCCTATCGATTGCCGGCTGATCCTTGTCACTGCCTACAACCAGGAGAGGCCTTAACGGGCACCATTCCGATTGGTAAAATGACCGTTCGTTCCTTTATCACAAACCTGGAAAACGATCGAACCATACCCGGCGGGAAGCCTTGCACCATTAAAGGTATTGCCTTTGACCAGGGGTATGGCATTGATCGTCTATTGCTCTCCGTGGATGGAGGCCAACAATGGCAAGCCGCTCAATTAGGAAAGGATTATGGGGACTTCAGCTTCCGTCCCTGGGAAGCGAAATTCATACCGGAGTCTGGGCATTCTTATGCACTTCAATCGCTGGCCATCAATCGGATTGGCGAATCACAGCGGTTTGATGCCCGATGGAATCCGAGTGGATATCTTCGAAATGTGATCGAAACAGTGAATATTCATGCAACCTAAGACCAGCCCATGCTAGGTGTTCGCATTTTCCTTTTTGTGGCTCTGTGTGTCACCGGGTTGTTTTGGGGACTACCTGCCAAAGGGAATGAACAAGAACGCCTATCCATTCTCAATCTTCCTTCTGACCCGATTTCGTTTCAAGCAGGTCCGGGTAGTGACATCGCCAACAGTTACTGTGCAATTTGTCATTCGGCAGAGTATGTGTACATGCAGCCGCCTCATCCCCGTGAACAATGGATGGAAATCGTCAAAAAAATGAAGACCTCATTCGGATGTCCAATTCCTGATGAGCAGATTTCTCCGTTGGTGGATTATTTGATCAGTCAAAATTCAGTCCAGCTTTCAACTCCGTCTTATCCTGTTCACAAAGAGGTTCCAGATGAAATGTCCGGCCAGGCGGCAAAACACCCTGTGGATCCCAAAAAGGGGAAAACCCTCTATGCACAGCATTGTCTCAATTGCCATGGGACAGGCGGCAAAGGAGACGGGCCGATTGGACAGTCTCTCATTCCTCCAGCTGCCAACCTCACCTTACTGGGTAAGAAATCAGACAAAGCCATTCTTGATACCATTCGAAACGGACGTGCTGGTACAGCGATGCCTTCCTGGAAGGCTTACCTGAATCAATCAGCAATGAGAGACCTCCTTGCTTTTCTTCGAACCTTATCTCAATAAAACATATTAATCCTGGTGGTATTGTCAATCGGACACAATCTCATCCGGCGCCATCATTTCTCGAATTCCCTCTTTCCACGTAGGAAATTCCAGTTCAGGGGTGAGTCAATGTTCAATCCTTTCGCAGAGGATGTTTCTCGGTGGGGTACTCAAAAATTCTGCTCGTAACCGCGCAAACTTTATGACTCACAATCCA
>JAOUGQ010000036.1 GCA_029865515.1 Nitrospirota bacterium | reverse complement strand
ATTATCCGTCAACGATCGCAACTACACGCATTGATCGAATGGACAAAATTTTTCCACTCCCGCCCTGGAAGATCACCAAACAGATCGCACGAATACCCACGCGCACTCCATGATCGGCCAACCTCTACACGGTTAAGAGGAACAGACAATTTTTAATGGGTTAGATATTCCATGACGCTCACTTCAGGGCAAAAACCGGGATTGAGTCCCAGGGAACGGTCATCGAGGAATCACGGAATGGTTTCGAGAGCTACCTTCGCAACCGGTTCGGCTATATCTGGATCGTAACCTAAAACATGAAAAAATAGTCCATCCTTACGAGCGACCCAGAGGTCCTGATGACTGCCGGTGACCTTCCTTGTAAACGCCGCTACCCCAAGCCCCGGCACGTCCCTCGCGTTTTCGGAGGTATTCCGGGTGACAATGAAGCTCACACTCTTGGTGAGTGAAACGACGACTCCTACTTCAGGTCCGGAATCACGACGCAGTGTATAGCTACACATCTCCGTGCCCGCCTGGGTTTCCGCCAGTTTCAGGTTCAGGGCGGATGCCACCACACCACCCGGCAATAAGGCACAGACATCCATACGCTCGATGTTCCGGTCGGGTAGCTCATCAATCGACGTTTGCCCTGCTACCAGTGCTTTTTGAGCTTTCACCAACGTGTCGGCAGCAGGCTGTTCCGGCTTGGAATCGCAACCAGCAAGTCCGATCGAAAACACGAGCACCAGAGCAAGCCGCATGCATCCCATTAGTAAAATTTTCATGTGGATTCCTCTCTCTTCAGTAAATTGAATATTGCATCCCATTCACCATCAGGCCTAAGACGAGGGATGACGCCCAGCGACCGGGAGATCACGGGATGATGCCGAGGACAAACCTCCCTTCCCAAACGCGGCACAACCGAAAAACCTTACCCCAGGTCCGCTAGAACCGCAAGGACCCGGCGATATACCAGGAAAAGTTGACTCCTCGGGCGCATTCTTCCTCTCGAACGAGGTGAAATCCCCCAAAGATGAGGCTGAAGCGTTACCTCATGATCCCTGAAATTTTTGAGACCTTTTTTATGCCACAATAGTTGTCTTTGCATTTACGCTTATACATAAGAATCTCCATTCCTGTCATTTTAAGGAAATTCCCTACACTAAAATTTGGCTTTCATACCTTTAGGAAAAGCTTGGAACCGGGGAAGATCCGATCGATCCATTTTGTTATGATAGGTTATTCATTGACTGCTATTCTCTTGCTGGCCTAACAGTTCAAAATGAAAAACCTCACTATATGACTCACAATCCCTACCTCATTCATCCGGCTGTCATTGTGGACAGGAAACAGGAGTCCACGGATATCGTGACGTTTCGTCTGCAATTGACAGACGCTGCACACAGGGGATCTTTTCGGTTTGAGGCCGGACAGTTCAATATGCTGTATGTGTTCGGTGTGGGCGAAGTGGCTATTTCCATCGTGTCTGATCCTGACGAGCCGGAATTTCTGGACCACACGATTCGTGTGGTGGGACGAATCACGAAAGTCCTGGGCACTATGCAGAAAGGCGAGGCCGTGGGAGTTCGCGGGCCATTCGGAATTGGATGGCCCATGAGGGAAGCGCAAGGGAAGGACGTGCTCATCGTCACGGGCGGGTTGGGTTGCGCTCCGGTGGTCGGCGCGATTGAGTACATATTCCGGAGGCGAGAGGCGTACGGGGCCATGACCATTCTCCACGGGGTGAAGACCCCTCACGACTTGCTGTACCGGGAACGCTTCGATGCCTGGCGGCATGAACCCCGCACGCAGGTGCTGCTGACCAGCGATGAACCCGGCAAAACCTGGCATAATCATGTGGGGGTGGTCACCGAATTATTTGACCAGCTGCAGGTGGACCCCGATAACACAGTGGTCATGATGTGCGGACCCGAAATCATGATGCGGATTGCCTGCAACACCTTATCCCATCATGGGCTACGTCCTGACTCCATGTATGTGTCGCTGGAGCGGCATATGGAATGCGGCATCGGGCTCTGCGGGCATTGCCAGCTTGGGCCGTTCTTTTTGTGTAAGGATGGGCCGGTGATGCGATTGGACCGGGTGGTGCCGTTTTTTGGAAAAGTAGGGGTGTGAACAAAGAATAAAGAAATGCTCTGGAAAAATATGGATTCCCGATTAAAAATGTCGGGATTGACGCAAACAAAGATAGAAAAAAGCAAATTCCCCCTGCCTTATTTTCAAAGGGGAAATTGTGCAAGCAGATGAGCCAGTGATATGAACGATTCAACCGAGGAAACACAGAATCCTCCAGGAAGACCTCGCCCCCGGATTGCGGTGGTGAAGTTTGCCTCCTGTGATGGGTGCCAGTTGAGCATTCTGAATATGGAAGACGATCTCCTGGCCTTGGGAGAGGCCCTCGACATTGCCTATTTCCCTGAAGCCTCCAGCAATATGCAGCCTGGCCCTTATGATATTACGCTTGTGGAAGGCTCCATTACCTGCCCTGAGGATCTCCCACGGATTCTGGATCTCCGCCAACAAACAACGACGTTGATAACCATTGGCGCCTGTGCCACTTCAGGCGGTATTCAGGCCCTTCGAAACTGGGCCGATGTGGAAGCCTTCAAACGGGCGGTATACCCCAGCCCCGAATATATCCACAGCCTGAGTACGTCGACCCCCATTTCTGAACACGTCAAGGTGGATTATGAATTATGGGGATGCCCGCTCGATAAGCAGCAACTGCTTCGAGTCCTGACTGATTTGCTGAGGGGAGTCACACCCCGAATTCCCACGCATAGCGTGTGTCTGGAATGTAAACGGCAGGGGCACGTCTGCGTCCTGGTCTCAAAGGGCATGTCCTGCCTTGGACCGGTCACGCGGACCGGATGCGGGGCCATCTGCCCCAGTATGGGCAGGGAGTGTTATGGATGTTTTGGCCCCGCCGAACATGATTCAGTCATTCCCGGTGTCCCGCCGAATACTGATTCACTCGCCAAACAATTTCATGAGCATTTTCAACTCATTCCCGCAGACATGGTCCGCCGGTTTCGAGGAATCAACGGATCGGTTCAGCCGTTTCAAAAGGAAAGCGATGCCTGGGAATCCAGATAGCACCCGTACGATTAAGATCGACATGATGGCCAGGGTAGAAGGAGAAGGCGCCCTGCATGTCACGGTGAAGGATGGACAAGTCCAAGACGTCCAGCTCCGCATCTTCGAACCTCCACGCTTCTTCGAAGCCTTTCTTCAAGGCCGCCACGTCAACGAAGTACCCGATATCGTAGCGCGCATCTGCGGCATTTGTCCGGTGGCCTACCAAATGAGTGCCGTGCATGCCTTGGAACCGATTTTCGGAGTGGAGATTCCACAAGGCATTAGAGATTTACGTCGACTCCTCTATTGCGGGGAATGGATCGAAAGTCATGTCCTGCACATCTATCTGCTCCAGAGTCCTGATTTTTTAGGGTTCGCCAGTGGGCTCGATATGGCTCGTTCCCATTCAGATCTTGTGAAACGTGGGCTTCGAATGAAGAAAGCGGGCAATCACCTCTTAACGCTCTTGGGAGGAAGATCGGTGCATCCGGTCTCGGTCAAAATCGGCGGATTTTCTCAAGCGCCGACCAAGAGCGCCCTCCATGCACTGAAAGACGAATTCCTTTGGGCGAGAGATGCCGCTGTAGAAACGCTCCGGTGGGTGAGCCGGTTTGAATTTCAAGACCCCGAACAGACGTATACCTTCCTCGCCCTACGCGGGTCTTCTGATTATCCGATGAATGAAGGCGACGTGATGACGAATCAAGGGCACCACATGGCCGCATCCGAGTTTGAACACCATTTCCATGAAGTACAGGTACCCTATTCCAATGCCCTGCACTGCACATTGAATGGGAGGTCGTACCTCACAGGCCCATTGGCTCGCCTGGCCCTCAACCAGGATCGCCTCTCTGCGTTAGCCAAAGAATTCTTACAGAGCACAGGATTGGCCTTGCCCTTCAACCGGGCATCAATGGGCATTGTGGCACGGTCAGTAGAAGTTCTGTATGCCTTTGACGAAGCCCTTCGCTTAATCGAGAATTATGAGCCGCCCTGTACTCCAGCCGTTCCGGTGACTTTTCGGGCGGGGGTAGGGATGGCCGCCACCGAAGCCCCGCGAGGCTTGCTGTATCATCGCTATGAGGTCAATACTGACGGAACCATTCGCCTCGCCAAAATTGTTCCACCGACATCCCAAAATCAACGCCGCATGGAAGACGATCTAAGAAACCTGCTGCCGGGTATACTCCATCTGAACGACCAGGAGACAGCGAGGAAATGCGAGCAACTGATTCGCAGCTATGATCCGTGTATCTCCTGCGCCACCCACTTTTTGAAATTCACCAGAGAAGAGGTTTCCTGATTGATGGCCAACATCAAAATCATCGGGTTGGGAAATTCTTTTGCCGGGGATGATGCAATCGGCGATATCGTTGCCCGGCAGCTTCTACCTTATCAAAGTCCCTCCGTCTCAGTAATTGAAGGCGGTTTGGCAGGACTGAATCTCCTTCATGAAATGGAGGAAACGGAGACACTCATTTTGATCGATGCGGTTCATAGCCAGTCTGAAGCAGGGAACATTGTTCGTTTCATCGCCCCCCAGGATCTCGATAAAATAGGTCAATTGACCTGGGGCTCTTCGACAGCTTCCACTCACGCATTCGGGTTAGGGGAAGCGCTGACCTTGGCCAACACGTTGGAACTTTTGCCGCAACAGGTCATCCTTTATGGCATCGAATTGGGCCACATTCACCCGGGCGAACCCCTCTCCCCCCAGGTATCCCGGGCCATACCGTTGGTGGTCCTTCGAATCGTGAAGGAAGAATTGGGGCAGCCGACATGCACGAACTCCAATTAATGCGCCAGATGGTGACCAGAGTGGAGGAAGCCTGTCAAAGCCAACCCGGGACCCATCTCTCTCTCATCCGTCTGGAAATCAGTAGCCATTCCCATTTGGCCAGTCATACCTCAGAGGAATTGCAAACCACATTTCGCCTCGCGGCGCAAGGGACACCAGCCCATCACGCCACTCTCGAAATCCGAATTCTGCCTGCGAAAGGCATATGTCGTGCCTGTGGACACACTACCGACCGAGGGCCTGAGACGTTTGCCTGTTCTCACTGTTCGTCAGGAAATGTCCTTTGGGAAGATCAGCCTGAACTGGTGCTCAAAGAAATTGAATTGCTGGAGACATCAGGATGACGATTGCAGTCTCTTCGACCACCACGCCGGATTGCACCGAACGGATTCGACTGATCATTCGCGGAGTGGTACAAGGCATGGGCTTCCGGCCCTTTGTCTTCCGGTTGGCGCATGAGTTGTCTCTTGGGGGCTGGGTGGCCAATACCGGACAAGGCGCCATTCTCGAAGTAGAAGGTCAGCCCACCAATCTCCAACGATTTCAAGAACGTCTTCACTCCCAACTTCCTCATCCGGCAACGATTCAAGAACTAGCCGCAACACTAATCCCCAATGTGGGCGAATCCACGTTTTCTATTCGTCCTAGTCAATCAGACGGCTGGCGGCAACCCGTGATTTCGCCTGACCTGGCAACCTGCCGACAATGCGTTCAAGACATCAACGATCCTCAATCACGTCGTTTTCGATATCCCTTCACCACCTGTACGCAGTGCGGTCCGCGGTATAGTATCGTGCTTCGTCTGCCTTACGATCGTCTCAGTACCACGATGGATCAGTTCCCCCTGTGCTCTGATTGCCAGCAAGAATATGCCGACCTCTCTAATCGCCGCTTTCACGCGGAGACCATGGCCTGTCCCACGTGCGGGCCTCAGGCCGCGTTATGGAATTATGAAGGGGCCATCCTGGCGCAACGAGAAGAGGCGCTTCAAGAAGCGAGTGACATCATCAGAGATGGTGGCATTCTCGCAGTGAAAGGATTAGGAGGATTTCAACTCTGGGTGGATGCCCGATCATCCGAGGCCGTTCAACGGCTACGTCAGCGGAAACATCGCCCCACCAAGCCGTTTGCCATTCTCTTCCCCTCCTTAGAAATACTCAAACGCTATTGCCTGGTATCATCAAAGGAAATAGACCTCCTCACCTCCCAGGCCGCTCCCATCGTCTTGTTACGACGAACCGATCCGTCAACACTGTCTTACGAGGTTGCACCCGACAATCCCTACCTGGGAGCCATGTTGCCCTGCACCCCGCTCCATCACCTCATGATGGCTCATATGGCAATCCCTGTTGTGGCGACAAGTGGAAACCGGGCTGAAGAACCCATTGCCATTGACGAGCAGGACGCGCTGGAACGCCTTCGCGGAATTGCCGATGCGTTTCTTGTTCATAACCGCCCAATTGCCAGGCCGGTCGATGATTCAGTAGTGCGAGTGGTGAGCGGGAAACCGATGATTCTTCGTCGGGCACGCGGGTTTGTGCCCACGCCTCTTGCCTTGAAACCATTGCCGGACAGAGCCACGCGTCTTCCTTGTATTTTGGCAGTGGGGGGACATCTGAAAAATACGATCGCGGTCACCACACAGAACGAGGTGCTCGTCAGTCAACATATCGGTGACCTCTCAACGGCTGAAGCCTGCACGCAATTCGAACGGACGGTTTCCGATCTGCTGACCCTGCTCAATCTCACGCCACAAGCCGTCGCATGCGATAGTCATCCGGATTATCATTCAACCCGATTCGCTCGCCGGTTCGGGCAACAACACCACATTCCGGTTATTCCCGTCCAACATCACCATGCGCATATTGCATCATGTATCGCCGAGATCGGGTTGAGTGGTCCCGTCCTTGGAGTCGCGTGGGATGGAGCCGGATATGGTTCAGATGAAACCATGTGGGGCGGAGAGTTTTTCATCTGTGATTCTTCAGGATTTCAACGAATTGGCCACTTGCGCCCGTTTCCACTCCCCGGCGGGGAGATCGGCATGCGAGAACCACGACGGGTGGCACTGTCCCTCCTACATGAAATGTTAGGAGATCGGCTGTTGGATTTGGATCTTCCCCCGATTCAATCCTTAGGCCCGGATAGGACGAGGTCGTTGATGGCCTTACTAGAGAGAGAGGTAAATTGCCCTGCCACGTCCAGCATGGGTCGGCTCTTTGACGGAGTGAGCGCCTTATTGGGCTTAGTGCAAGTCTCCGGCTTTGAAGGGGAAGCGGCGATGGCCCTGGAATTCCTGGCAGATGGTGAAGCCAATCATATCCGGCCCGAACGCTACCACATTCCCGTAGAGTCCCAGTCAGAGGGACGATGGGTCGCCGATTGGCGGCCAATGATCTCCGATATCATCCGTGACATGTCAGAACGGTTAAGTCCCTCAGTCATTGCCCTCGGATTTCACCACGCACTGGCAAAATTAATTTCCAACATTGCCGAGCGCATGACATGTACCCAGATAATCCTCTCCGGCGGGGTCTTTCAGAATTCCGTTCTTCTGAGGCTTTCAGAAAATGAGTTCATCCAACAAGGTATCCCGGTGTATTCTCCTCATCTGTTTGGAACGAATGACGGCGGGCTATCCCTGGGGCAGTGTCTCGTTGCCGTACATACATTCACGAAATACCCGACACAGAAAAAAAAGGAAAGGCTCCCTGTCCACCGAAAGCAGGCATGACGGAAAAAACTCAGCCACGGCCATACTATGTGCTTAGCCATTCCAGGACAAATTCAACGAATTGAGGACGGCGACCTTCGGACAGGAACGGTTTCTTTTGCCGGGGTGACGAAAGAAGTGTGCCTGGCCCTGGTTCCCGAGGCTTCCGTTGGCGACTATGTGATCGTCCATGTCGGATTCGCTATTAGCCAGGTGAATGAACAGGCTGCGAAGGAATCATTATCGATGATTGCCCAACTCAGCCTTGATCCGACGAATGAGAGCCCGCGTCCATGAAATACGTGGATGAATTTCGAGATCCGAAAGCCGTGCACGCGCTTTCCAAAGAAATCCATCGGATCACCCGCCATCCCTGGACCATTATGGAGGTCTGCGGAGGGCAAACCCATTCCATTGTCCGGTATGGACTGGACCGCCTCCTGCCCACGGCCATCACCCTCATTCATGGCCCGGGATGCCCCGTGTGCGTCACGCCCATCGAACTCATTGATGCGGCATGCCAACTGGCCAGCCTTCCTGACGTCATTTTTTGTTCGTTCGGCGATATGCTGCGCGTGCCGGGATCCCGTGACGACCTCCTCCACGTGAAAGCCCAGGGAGGAGACATCCGCATCATCTATTCCCCCTTGGATGCGGTGGAGATTGCTCACACGTATCCTCAACGTCACATCATTTGTTTTGCCGTGGGATTTGAGACGACGGCTCCAGCTCAAGCCATGGCGGTTCTCCAAGCCCGACGCCTTCACCTTTCAAACTTCAGTCTCCTGGTCGCTCACGTGTTAGTCCCCCCGGCCATGGAAGCCATTCTTTCATCGTCTGAAAATCGCGTGCAGGGCTTCCTTGCTGCCGGACATGTCTGTACCGTCATGGGCTATGACATGTATGAGCTCATCTGTCACCGGTTTCAGGTGCCTATTGTCGTCACCGGATTCGAACCGGTGGATATTTTAGAAGGGGTGCAGCTGGTGGTCACGCAACTGGAAGAGGGCCGGTATGAAGTAGAAAATCAATACTCCCGTTCCGTTCAGCAGTCGGGGAATCTTGAAGCTCGCAAAGTGGTCGACGAGGTGTTTGAGCCCACCTCACGCAATTGGCGGGGGATAGGGGAAATCTCGCGAAGTGGATTGCAACTTCGGCAATCTTTCGCCGAATTTGATGCACTCCGAATATTCGAAGATCGCATTCAACTGAGCCGCAGCTCCAACGCCCTTGAATCTGAGTGCCAAAGCGGACGCATTCTACAGGGACTCATGAAACCCTCAGCCTGTTCAGCATTTGGCATCCGGTGCACCCCGGAGCACCCCCTTGGAGCGCCGATGGTTTCGAGCGAAGGAGCGTGTGCGGCCTATTATCGGTATCGACACCACGAAGTCGCCCGGGGATAAAATATGCCGACCAACCAAGATATTGAGATACAATGTCCCCTTCCCCTTGCAGGTGATAACACCATTCGCCTGGCCCATGGCGGTGGGGGACATCTCATGCAAACTCTCATTCATGAGATCTTTCTTCAGGCCTTTTCCAATCCTTTTCTGAATTCCCTTCAAGACAGTGCGGTACTCCCTCCCGAGGAAGGCCGTCTGGCCATGACCACCGACTCCTATGTGGTTCGTCCCCTCTTTTTTCCCGGCGGGGATATTGGCAGCCTGGCGGTCCACGGCACCATCAACGATCTGGCCATGATGGGGGCCACCCCGCGATATCTCAGCGCCGGGTTTATCCTGGAGGAAGGATTGCCGATCGAGATCCTCAAGCACGTGGTCGGCTCTATGGCCAAAACCGCGCAAGCGTGTGGCGTGCCCATTGTCTGCGGCGACACCAAGGTCGTGGATCGTGGAAAAGGCGACCAGATTTTCATCAATACCACCGGCCTCGGCGTGATCCCGGCATCCTTGGATATTGGCCCCCATCGCATCACACCCGGCGACCGGATGATTGTGAGCGGCGATCTTGGCACACATGGCATGGCCGTGCTCAGCGTGCGGGAAGGACTTGCCTTTTCTGCAGATATTGCCAGCGACTCCGCCCCGCTCCATGCAGTGGTTGCGGATTTAATTAAGAACGGCATTTCGATTCATTGCATGCGAGATTTAACTCGTGGCGGACTGGCCAGCGCCTTGAATGAACTGGCGACAACGGCCCGGGTCAAGATGACGATCGACGAGTCCCGGATCCCTGTGAGCGAATCCGTCCGTGGGGCCTGTGAAATTCTTGGGTTGGATCCTTTATACGTGGCCAACGAAGGACGCTGCGTGCTGCTGATGCCACCCGCTGACGTAGAGAAAGCTCTAGCCATTCTTCAAAACCATGCGATCTCGGAACGCGCAGCCGAAATCGGGGAGGTGCTTCCGCTCGCCTCAAACCACACACCTCAGGTAACTTTGCTCACACCCTACGGTACCCACAGAATTCTGGATCTCCTGTCTGGAGAACAACTCCCCAGAATTTGCTGAGTTTTTTGGCCTTTAATGAACCGGAACTCCGTTAGGGTCAAATAAGGCCGGATGAGTTTTGAGAAAATCCACGTCACAAAAACCCGGACGTTCAATGACTGGTAGGGACCGCCTAAGGCGGTTACTTGAAAAAACAGCAGATTAGCCTACGCCTGGCATCGCCCTCTCCAGAAACAGCTCATCGAGTTGGGCGGTTAATTGAACATGCCGGCTGCACAGCAATGATCTCGCCTGTTCCGTCAACTGAAAAAGATTCGCCTCACTGTGGCTGGCCATATCGAACAGCATTTCGGTCTCTCGCACAGTGCCTTTCACTTTTTTCAAGATCAGGGCAAAGGCAAACGGGTCAACTCCCAAGCGACTTTCCGCAAGATCCATATTCTCTAATAATTTCTCATCCGTGGCATGAGTCAAAATCAATCCGGCCAGAGTCACGGCCAGCCACACACAATTGTAAAATTTCTCCGCCCCACCGGAAGCCGGAAAGGCTTGAGTATCATCACTCATTTCGATGGCCACACACATTTTGGATGGGAAATTCCAGTCCGCGAGCAACCAACTGCCAACCAGAGCATGCGTGACACCCAGCTTCTGTCGCTCATGTGCAACCACCTCAGCATGTAAGGACTGATTGAGGGTCTTTGAATCATAGAGGTCTGGAATCAGACGATCCAGGGCTAGCATACCAATATCGTGAATGAGCCCCACTAAAAACAGTTCTTCGGTATCTTTTTGCCCACAGACATCTCCAATGGCGCGACACGCGGAAGCAACCAAAAGACTCCGTCGCCAGAACAGATCTAAATCTAAACCTGCTGAACCTTCCTTTCGAAGATGTCGGACGAGGGTAAAGGACAATGCCGTGGCCAGGATTCCATTATAGCCAATAAGAATAGCCGCCTTGGGTAACGTGGTGACCTTGTACTTATACGGAAAAAACGAAGAGTTGGCCAGTTGCAATATTTTCGCCGTGAGTGCGGAATCCCCCGATAAGACCTGGACGACTTCTTCAACATCCGGGTTCGGTGATTCCATTAAGGCAATGAGTCGCTTCGCCACTGTCGGCGAACTAGGCAGATTGGGGCAGGATCGCAGTCGTTCTCTGAGTTCAGCATGTTCGGTCATAAGAAATTATTCCCCGGAAAGGTATGGTGATTATTGACATCTGTTTTCTTTCTTTCGTAGGTAACTCTTTCGGAAAGTTTCGGTGAGAAATTAACCAAAAATTCCTCAACGCCTACTTCCTCACCCATAATTTTATGGGTCCTTCATCACCCACCTGGCTGCAATGCCAGACTGCGAAGATAATGGCTCGGTTTCATTCATGTTTTTTGGCATCAAACCTACCCATAATTTCATGGCGCATCAGCGCTGAGTCGATCTTTCCCTCGAACTCCTTATCATTTCTTGAGGGTCGTCAAGAAACCGCCAAGCCCATTCCTTCACAATTCCGAAATATCTTCAATCCCCCCGACAACCAGCCTTAGATACACATCACCGTAACGCTGCACCGCAAAATTTCCATTTTTTGATTCAATGTTTGCTTTATCTTACAATGCGGCTTTGCGAAAACCATGCAGGTTAGTTCCTCGTGGAAATCCTTGCCAAGATTACTCTTCTTTCATCAGGAGGATGAACAATGCCCACTGTAACCTTCAATGGCAAACAACTTGATGCCCGACCGGATCGGATTGACTTACGGGATCGGGAATACCAACCCCGTCTCCGCTCCCTTCCGCCACAGTTTCCGGACCATAAGCAAATCAAGCAGCATTTTGGCAGTTATGCCAAAGCAAAACTCATCCTTGACCAGGGTGAAGAAGGTGCCTGCACGGGCTTCGGGCTGGCGGCAGTGATTAACTATTTGCGGTGGCGTCAGGCCAAGGATTCCAGGAAACGCATTCCGCCGAAAGTGAGTGAACGCATGCTGTACCACCTGGCGAAGCAATATGATGAATGGCCGGGGGAAGAATACGAAGGGTCCAGTTGCCGTGGCGCCATGAAAGGCTGGCACCGTCATGGAGTGTGTGAGGCCACCACCTGGCCGTATCGGGACAAAAAAGGCGCCGTCGTGTTTTTGGAGCCCAAAGCGGGCTGGGATTCAGAAGCGGCCTTTTGTCCTCTCGGAGCCTATTACCGGATCAACAAAGATTCAATTACCGATATGCAAGCCGCCATTTATGAAGTCGGGGCGGCATATGTCTCGGCCAATGTGCATGAAGGCTGGTTCCCACGCCAAAATCGTTGGAAAAAGGCCACTGGCATTGCAATCATCCAGCTTCCCAAGAAAGTTGAACAACCGGGTGGTCATGCATTTGCCATCGTGGGCTATAACGACCTGGGATTTATTGTCCAAAATTCCTGGGGCCCCACATGGGGCACACACGGATTCGCAATTTTAACCTATCCGGATTGGGTCCAACATGGCATGGACGCATGGGTCGCCGCCCTCGGATCACCCATGATCGGAGCCAAATCCCGACGATACCAAACAAAAGAATCCCTCGTGCGATCCTCGACCGAACCCGCCAAATTCTTTGGAATTTTTGAAAAAAGCACGTCTCCTCATAAGTACAAGCACCCCGAAGTGGCGCCTTGGGATTCCGATACCGCCTACGACCATTCAGTGGTATTAGGTAACAACGGAACGGTTCTCAACCGCAGCCTGGTTCGTAAGGATGCCCTGTCGTCCTTACATGAAATATTGGTCGCCATGCCAACCGACTGGCTTTCCAAGGGTGGGACAAAACTGGCGTTATACGCACATGGAGGCCTGAATTCCGAGGAAGACTCCATCGAGCGCATCCGCATCATGGCTCCCTATTTCAAAGCCAATAACCTGTATCCCATCTTCTTTACGTGGCGAACCGGCTTCCAGGAAAGCTTACTGAATATCATGGGAGATGCCACGCAAGGCGTCGAACCCCAAGGAGCATGGAAAGATATCTGGGATAGCATGAAGGACGCGGCGAAAGAGGCCAAAGACCGGGCGGTTGAAGTCGCCTGTCAGAACCTCCTGGTGAAAGCCGTATGGGCGCAGATGAAACAAAATGCTCAGGCGGCCGCCACCCTTTCAACACCAACACTTGGATTGGTGACGGCGGCGCTGGTCACCTTAAAAACCCAATTCCCCAAACTCGAAATCCATCTAGTAGGACATTCGGCCGGATCCATTTTACTGGGATATCTCTTGGACTTTTTCATTCAGCAGAGCCTCCCAGCCCGTACCTGTACCTTGTTCGCTCCGGCTTGCACCACTCGCTTTGCGCTCAACCATTACAAACCCGCAATCGAGGCGCCAAACATTCTCAGAAAATCCGACGTGGTGTTTGAAATATTGAACGACAAACGTGAACGGGGAGATTCGGTGGGCCCCTATGGAAAATCATTGCTCTATCTGGTGAGCCGGGCCCTGGAGGATTACCATAAGACACCTCTGCTGGGGATGGCCAAGGCCTGGGATCCTTCCTCCTCCAAAACAGACTGGCATTCGGCCTTGGGGAAAACCGTTCAAGAGTGGGGTCAATTCTGGGGAAACGGCAAGTCCCCGACAGAACATTCGGAAATTCATGTTTCTGATGGCGTGGGTGAAATTCCCCTGGCTCATGGATCGTTTGACAATGACATCGTCGTCATGACCCGCACCCTTGAACGGATTCTGGGGAAAAATCTTACATACCCCATCGAAAACCTCAAAGGGTATTAACATCCATACGGGAATGTTTTCTCACCCGGACAGGGTCAGAACATCAACGGTGACGGTGCCCTTCAAAGAACAGTTCCGTTCTCTGTCGCTTCCGTAAGAACGGGAATCAATCCTGAATTCCGTTCAGATAGTTCCCTGTTTACTACCGGCTGGGAGGTCGGAGACAATTTGTTATTCCCGACATCCAGTATCGGGAATCCATCTTTGACGGTCTTCGTATGGCCCCCGTGACAAACCGCGGAGATGATGGCGAGAGGGCTGTCCCCCCTCCACGCAGAGGCACCTGCCACATGCTTCAAAACGACAAATCAACCGCCCAAGCCGGAAAACCAAGAATCGTTTTCCGGCAGGGACTAAGAACCCACATCAAGATTCTCCACATACGTAATCCTCACGTTTAACCTCCGGCTGGGCGACAGAGAGCAAAGAGCTTTAACCCACTGAAACGAGGAGGAAGATGAATATGGACGGACTCGAGATCGTGAAGCATAGTTATGGACGAGCATGCCTGACCCCCTCATTTCATTGATCGATTTTATGAAATATTCCTGGGCAGCCATCCCAGCATCAACCCCATGTTCAAAAACACCGACTTCACCAAACAAAAACAACTTCTGATGACCAGCGTTGCCATGATGATCTCGCATCTTGAAGGAAAGGCGTCGGGAACGATAACCCTCAACAGGATCGCGGAAAATCATTCCAAAAAGAAGTTGAATATTCATCCAAGCCTCTATCAATCCTGGATTGACAGCCTGGTCAGCGCCGCCAAGGAGTGTGACGCCAAATGGACTCCTGACATCGAACGAGCATGGCAAAAAGTTCTTCGAGCCGGTGTCGATTACATCACGCAGAGCTACGATAAACCATAGGCTCCTGGATATTTCTCGCCGTAGAAATCCCCCCTGCCGGGCCGGAAGCAGGGGACCACACTTCCAACTCTTTCATGTTCTCAAAACTCCCTTTCCCCTCGTCCAGATGCATTGGAACGGTTGAATCGTTCGTGATCAGGCCAGATTGAGGCTTCTTAGCACCTGTGACGCGGATTGCTGCAGAATGTTCAACGCTTGCCCGGAGATGCTGAGAGGGATGGCCGGTGAAGCTACGCCCCGACCACAAAAACGAACGGAACGGCCAGCTGAGGACGGCTAAGGTGCAAGAACGCCAATGACGGGATTGGTCAACACTGCCTCAATGAAATTGGCCATGCTTCATGGCTAAGCGCACGCGCCGGAGACACGCCACAGAAAAAGGAAATCCCTATCCATGGGTAAGGGTGGAAAAATAAAAGGAAGGAATTACGGAAGACCCGCTAGATGATGACCGGTCAGACCAAAGTAGGCTTCATCAACCGTCGCCACAGGAGAGACATGCATTAGAAACGGCGTACGCCAATCCCCATCCCGTACATCATATTCGCTGGGAACGAACACACGCTGA
Source organism: Nitrospirota bacterium (assembly GCA_029865515.1). Taxonomy (GTDB): domain Bacteria; phylum Nitrospirota; class Nitrospiria; order Nitrospirales; family UBA8639; genus Nitrospira_E. The sequence continues at coordinate 1,572 of JAOUGQ010000036.1, read as the reverse complement.
AAGTGGTTTTCGTAGGCCGCTAAAATCTTCAGTTGAAGCCCACCCACGGCTCCGATAAATCCCCTTTCCGTGATGGTTCCTGTCAGGGCCCGGCCTTCGAGGAGATGATCCCCTTTGATCATAGACACCACGCTCAATCCCACCATGGCCGAGAGACTTTCCCCATACACCGTAAGGCCGGAATAAGGAAATTTCAAAAGGATAGTCCAGGATTCAGACGGAATATTTGCGGCGACAAGCGCCCGAGTGATGGCTTCGTGAATAGACTTACGGGCAAGCAATGAAAATTGTCCCGGTTCGATATGAAATTGAACTTGGAGACCGCTGTGATCCCGGCGTTCATATACATCAATCACCACTTGGGTCACCAACCCCACCGGCCTGAATTGTTCATTAATGGAAGTCCCCAAAATCGGAATACTTAAATGAGGAATCCGGCTCGCTGGGGTAAAAGCCCATGCCTGACTGCTTAATACCAAACTCGTCATCAATACCAGGCAGAGTATGTTTAGGACACTGTTATTGTTACCCCGACCCATCTTTAGCCTTCCTAGTGAAGGGATGAAAGAAATTTATATTTATTATATCCGATAAAATGGGTTTTTGTCGCCTGTCATAAATGAAGCACGTCAAGAAGCCTCGAGCGACCGTTCCATGTCCGGTGAAACGTGAGGGGTAAAACGTGAGCAGTGAAAAGTAAATTTAGCCGGTGAGGAGAAAGGCAAAAAACAGATCTTCCCGCTTCCCTTCTACCGCCTGACCCCTCTCCTCACCAATCCGCATGGTAGGCACCAACTCGGGCCATCACAAAATGATTCGCCGGGTTTATCCCAGGAGTCATGAGGCCGCACAATGAAATATTCCAACCTGAGCCGGAAAAGCGAGGGTGGCCGTTAATGGCAGGGGCTGGCGCACCAGAAAACCAGATAGAGGAAGACGAGAATTCCTATTGCGACCGCACCAATGAGATACCAGGTTTTATTCATATCACCTCAGGAAAGATATGCTCTCTCATTCCAAATTGTGTTGGGCTTCCACTTGCCCCAGGGCTAGTTCATCCAAGCCTGTTGTTTTCCCCGCTTCAATCCCGCACTAACAAGATTGAAGACTCGGTTTGATGCACCACGGAATGAGAGACGCTCCCCAGGAGAAAGCGACTCACGCCGGACCGGCTATGCGTTCGCATCATGATCACATCGGCCGCATGTTTATCGGCTGCTTCCAGGATTTTAGGTGAGGGAGCTCCCACGACGACAACCCCTTTAGCCTGGTGGCCCAACTGTTTTAGTTCCGCGCTGATACCATTCGTAAATGTTTCCCCATAGGTGATCATTTCTTTTCGAAATTCCGGAGAAATCATCGCACCTACAGGCCAGACCGGTTCCGAAAAAGGAATGACATGCAGGACGATGGCAGAGATCGGTTCCCGGAAGGGCTTCTTGTTCAAAAACCGCACCACTGCTTCTCCGTCTTCCTTACTTTCAATTGGGATTAACACCTGTTGGATCTTGCGGAGAGGCTTCTTGACGATCAGGGTCGAACACGGCGCATGCGTCATCACACGATGAGAGA
>JAOUGQ010000035.1 GCA_029865515.1 Nitrospirota bacterium | reverse complement strand
GCCGCCAAGGTTTTTTTGGAGCCGCTATGCTCCCCATGGCGGAACTGGAATACACCGGAATCGTGGAAAAACTCAAAAATTTGGACAGGAAATTTTCCATAAGAAAATGATTGCTTGATTTTGCCGGATGCAAGGGCAAGATGGCGAGGTCCATTTCTAAAACGAAAATGGGACCTGCCCTTTTCAACCCAGCCCCGCACCAGAGCTTGCATCAGGATGGTCAAAAAAACCCGAACGCACTGTGTAGTATGGCGAATTCCTAATCGCCACTTCCAGAGGGCTGTTCAGTCCAAGGCTCTCTCAATTCCCCTAAACTGCAACACTAGGCTCATTAAGCTGGAATTTTAAGGGAAGACTCGGTTTTCTTGTCGATTCTACACTTTTTAGAATCAGAGGAATTCTGAGGCGAGGAGTAAAATGATGACAAAATCGAGCCCCCGCAACACTATTAATCTTACTTTTCTCCCCGGTCAGATTTAAGAACCCCACAGAGTCCCCGGCAAGCTCCGCTTCCAGATGCCCCTGGGCGGTCGGATGGAGTATTATCTGTCCGCCGATTTAATTTTAAAGCGTGAAATCATGACCGATAATCCTGTCTGGCGCTGGATCGACGATACCTTCCTCGATCTTGGACGCCAGTTCCGCTGGTCTTACCTGCCGCCGCTGATGATTTACCTGGCCGCCGGCGTGCAAGGCTTAACCGCGATCGTCGGAACCTTTTTCATCAAGGATTATCTCGACCTATCCGCCGCTTTTCTTTCCGGGCTTGCCTTCTGGGCGGGGATTCCGTGGACGCTGAAAATGCCGTTGGGGCACCTGGTTGACCTGATCTGGCGCCGCAAGGCGCTGCTGGTTTACCTCGGTGCCGGTCTGATTACGTTAAGCATTCTGATCATGTACGGCCTCATCGTCCATCCCGACAGCATGAGCGAAATCATGAAAGCTGAAACCTGGTTCGTCGTCGCCACGCTGCTGGCCCCGACCGGGTACGTGGTGCAGGACGTGGTTGCGGACGCCATGACGGTCGAGGCCGTGCCCACTATCAACGAACATGGCGACCCTTATCCGGACAGCGAAATAAAGGTTATGCATACGACCATGCAAACGCTGGGGCGATTCGCGATCATTGGCGGTCTGGCCGCGGTCGCCGCGTTGAACATCACGATGTTCAGCGGAGTCGAAGACATGTCAGAGCAAATGAAGGTCGCAATATACGCGGACATTTATCTGCTGGCGCTGGTCATCCCGGTACTGTCTGTATCGGGTGTTCTACTGGGCGGACTCATTTTAAGACGGCGCGCGCAACGCATGCGCGAACAGGGTCAGGATCACACGGCTATCGACAAGTTACTATTCGCGCCCGCCGGCGAGACTAAACCGAACTGGTGGATCCTCGGCGGTAGCCTGGTGTTCGCCATATTTACGCTGACCATGGGAATGAGCCAGGCGCCGCTGGCGCAGGAAATCATTTTTATCGGATCGATGTCGATTGTCCTGTTTCTGATGTACCGGCTGATGCTGGAGCTTGATCCGCAAATGCGCAACATGCTGATCGGCACCGCGGTGATTATTTTCGTGTTTCGCGCCACGCCGTTGCCCGGACCTGGCGCCTCCTGGTTTGAAATCGATGTGCTTGGATTTGACGAGCAATTCCTGTCCGTCCTGTCCCTGATCGCGTCATTGCTAACCCTCGTCGGTATGGTAGTGTTGCGGCCGATGATGGCGACGCGTTCGATCGCTTTCGTCATTGTCATCCTGACTATTGCCTCGGCAATCCTGGCCTTACCGAATATCGGGCTGTACTACGGGTTGCATGAATGGACCGCAGCGCGCACCGCCGGTATCGTCGACGCACGTTTTATCGCACTAATCGACACCATGATCGAATCGCCGCTTGGCCAGATCTCGATGATCCCGATGCTCGCCTGGATCGCCAAAAACGCACCGGGCCATTTGAAAGCCACTTTTTTCGCGGTAATGGCCTCGTTTACCAACCTGGCGCTTTCGGCGGCGAGTCTCGGCACCAAGTATTTCAACGAAATCTATACCGTTACTCGCGAAGTTCGTGATCGGGCCGAAGACGTCGTCAAGACCGCTGCAGATTATAGTGAACTTGGCTGGTTACTAATTACGGTCGCGCTCATCGGACTGCTTGCGCCATTGCTCACGGTCGTGTTGGTACAGCATTCGCGATTACATACCCAGCAGTAGGGGTTATAGACTAGGGCTTCGATTCAAACCCGGGTAATACCTTTGCGATGGATAGCAATTACATTTCTAGCAACATTGTATTCAGCTCCTCGTATGGTCAAAAACCTCGAAACCGCTGTTTCGCTAAACTTTTTAATTCCGGCACCACTAACGGCTTATCTGAGCCCTGTCCAATTACTGTAAAGTCATTAAACTCCATCTCACCTTAGCCCAAGACATATTCAAGGATTTTCAGGTAAAGTTTTTCGATCCGAAAAGTTCGAAAATCGTCCACCCACTCACCCCATTCATAACCAGTTAATGCTATTAAATATTTTAAAACCCTTCTATCTTATGCCGCAAGGAATGCAAAAAACTCGGGTTCCAGTCGCTCCACTCGAAAAGCTCGAAGGTCGTGCTGGAGCCTCAGCCCCTATTTAATATCATTTCAGAATAGGTAAAAGGGTTTGGCGGGGAAAAATTTTCTTGATCCACTGAGTGGGTATCAGGGGCGTATGAAAAATTCAAAAATCAGGCAGGTAGATCGAGAGACGTGGACAGGGGTGGGAAGTGTGAAACTTTTATTTCCTGCATGTCTTTCCATCGAACACTTTGCAGGAGGAAGCGCTACGGGCCAACTTCCAGGATTTGAGCAAGGGGGGAGCATTATCGGGCCGCACTTCAACTACGATGTCAATGATATCTCCTACGTCCAGTGTTTTCAGTTGGACCTTCGCCTCTTCTTCAACTTGAATCCATTGAATACCTGAGTCGGTCGTAATCAGAAACGCGCCTTTATCTGCTTCGATCTTTACAATTGGACTATTGAAATTTTGAAGGGTGGTGGAGGCTTCAGCAAACACCTGCCCTCCTGTTTGGACAAACACACATAATCCAAGCAGGAAACCTAACATCTGGTGAAGGGTGGGCATAATTTTCTCCTATTGGGACCTGAAAAAACACCGCATTATCTCAAGACTCCTGGTTGGAAGTCTACGGCCTGAAAACCAAAAATTTGAGGAGGTGAATCGGGTAGGGGGCGGGTTAGTTAAGGGTGTGAATCGGAACTTCCGTGGCCAGGGCTTCCTGGATTCGATAGGCCCTGACAACCGGTTGATCGGCGACTTCCAGGGATACAATCAGGTGGAAAGGCTCCGGGAAGTTCAGTTTAGCCCGGTAACTTTCAAATTCCATGGCGATGGTGATATCTGTTAGGGATGGGCGGGCCGGGCTGAATGTGTGAGAATGATAAAATCCTAAGAGGTCGAGTCCCTTTGAACGCATGTCCCGTTGGGCCATGGCCATTTCCCTGGCGTCCATCTGAAACGCGATATCCGCCCGCTCTTCCGGAGATAACCGTTGAAGGTCTGACAATTTAGCCCCATCAAAGCGCGTGAGTTCCTGTTCCGACATGTTGGCCAGAATATTGGTGATGCGATAGCAATCGGAAATCTCACCTTCCTTTCCAGACAATATGCCGCAACATTCATGAGGTGCCAACTCACGGGCATGTTCAATCATGTTCTGGATAATGCTGGACGGAATGCTGAGCATGCGGCTAAAGACTACAGGATACCTCAGCCGCCACCAGTTCGGTGATGGTGGGATGGGGCCCGCAAAGGGGGCAGTCCGGGGCTTTGGGGCGACCGACCTTGCGGAAGGTCATATCGAGGGCATCATAGAGCAGCAGATGTTTCGCCAGTGTTTCACCGAGTCCGAGGATTTCTTTGATGGTTTCATTGGCTTGCAAGACGCCAATCGTCCCGGCCAGGACTCCCAGAACTCCCGCTTCCTGACAATTTGGCACAAGGCCGGCAGGCGGGGGTTCAGGGTATAAACATCGATAACAGGGAAACCCATCATGGGGTTTGATGGTGGCCAATTGTCCTTCAAACCGGAAGATGCTTCCTGAAATTAACGTCTTTTTGGCAAAAAAACAGGCATCATTGACGAGAAATCGTGTGGAGAAATTGTCTGATCCGTCCAGAATGATGTCGTACCCTTCAATTAAGGAAAGGATATTTGAGACGCTCACGTGTTCCGGATAGAGCTTGAGGGTGATATCAGGATTTAACGCCGATAATAACTGCCCCCCCGATTCAACTTTTGGCACACCGATACGGTCAGTCGTGTGCAGGATTTGCCGCTGTAAATTCGATAAATCCACCACATCGCCGTCGGTCAGGCCCAAGGTGCCGATTCCGGCTGCAGCCAGATACAAGGCGGCCGGGGAGCCAAGCCCTCCGGCTCCAATCACCAGGACTTTGGCATCCTGCAATTTTTTCTGTCCCTTGCCGCCCACCTCTGACAGAATGATCTGTCGGCTGTAACGCTGGATTTGAGATTCAGTGAATTCCATGCAAGACCACTTCCTTATTCGACGACATTGAGTTCAATCGGATCGACGATGCAGCCTTTTTTACGAAGGCCCGCAATGGCCCGGTCAATTTCGTCGGCTTCTCCGCTAAATTCCACATCCATCCACCCAGTGGTCTCACGCACATCGGCACGCCGGATGCTGGGTACGACCTTATATTCCTTCCCGATTTCATACAAAATCGGAGAGGGAATTTTTTCTTCGGGGTATCGAATGTGAAAGCGTAATTTAGCCATTATGAACCTCCTGCGATCGCAGGGATGATGGAGACTTCATCCCCGTCTTTGAGTGGGGTGTCTTTCCCGGTCAAAAAACGGATGTCTTCTTCATTGACATAGATATTGATAAATCGCCGAACCTCTCCCTGCTCATCATATAATCGTTCCTTAATGCCGGGATGAGCCGATCCCAGATTTTCAATAATTTCCGACACCGTGCTCCCGGCCATTTCCACCTCGCTTTTTCCCCCTGTCATGGGGCGCAAGGGAGTGGGAATTCGTACCTTAATCATGCCGACTCCTCTATAGCAAAAGTCTTAATAAAGTGACTGAGACTGGGTTGAATACGAAATGGCCGTCCAACCGAACCAACCACGGCTTCCTGGGTTTTCAGTCCGTTGCCGGTAATGTAGGCCACGGTCACATCGTTTTTATGAATGCGCCCTTGTTTGACCAGTTTGCGCAGAACGCCGATGGTGACACCGCCGGCGGTTTCCGCAAAGATACCCTCCGTTTGAGCCAGGAGTTTAATGCTTTCCACGATTTCATCATCCGTCACCGCGTCCATCGCGCCTTGACTCTCCGCAGCGGTTTTTAAAGCGTAATACCCGTCAGCCGGATTCCCAATGGCCAGAGATTTGGCAATGGTGTGGGGTTTGACCGGTTTAAAGAAATCCCGGCCCTCCCGGAATGCGGTCGCAATGGGAGAACAGCCTTCCGCTTGCGCCCCGTTCACTTTCGTGTTCACGGCATCCACAAGGCCCAGTTTCTCAAATTCTTTGAGGCCCTTCCATATTTTCGTAAGCAACGATCCGGAGGCCATGGGCACCACGACCTGATCAGGAGCTCGCCAGCCTAATTGCTCGACGGTTTCAAATGCCAGGGTTTTCGAGCCTTCCGCATAGTAGGGGCGTATGTTGATATTCACGAATGCCCAGTGGCGTTCCCCGGCAATCTCGCTGCAGAGTCGGTTCACATCATCATAGTTCCCCTCAATCTCAACGACATTGGGGCGATAAATCAGGTTGCCCAGCACTTTCGCCGCTTCCAGGTCACCGGGGATGAAGACATAGCACTTCATGCCGGCGGAGGCTGCATGAGCGGACACGGAGTTGGCCAGATTGCCGGTTGAGGCACAGGCCACTGTTTCAAAGCCGAGTTCCCGTGCGCGCGTTAAGGCGATGGCTACCACCCGATCCTTAAAAGACAACGTGGGGTGATTGACGCAATCATTTTTAATATACAGGTTGTCGAGTCCGAGGAAGGCCCCAAGATTTTTGGCATGGACTAGCGGGGTAAATCCCGCATGAAGGCCGATGAAATTCGTGCCTTCCACCGGGAGCAGGTCCACATACCGCCAGAGGCTGTGGGGGCCGGATGCAATCTTTTCACGCGTCATAACCTGTTTAATGGCCGCGTAATCGTATTTGACTTCCAGCGGGCCGAAGCATAATTCGCATACATGAATATCCTGTGTGGGATATTCTTTCCCGCATTCCCGACACACCAGAGACTGCATTTTTTTTATCATAGCGTCATCCTCCCCTAAGAAACGGCGGGGTTTATCCGTTGGTTAGCATGGTACCAGATGGTTGAAGTTGACACGCCTCTTGTTCATAGTCGATGAGTTCCGTCAACGAGGGATCAGGACCGCAGAGGGCACAAGTCGGATTCCGTTTGACGCGAATTTCTCGAAACGCCGTCGTTCGCGCGTCAAAATCCAAGATGCGGTCCGTCAGTGGGGTTCCGATGTTGAGGATCAATTTAATGGCTTCCGTGGCCTGGATGGTGCCAATAATTCCGGCAACGACTCCAATAATCCCGGCCTCCTGACAGGTGGGAACGACTCCTGCCGGCGGGGGCTGTTTGAAAATACAACGATAGCAGGCGGACTTGTTGGGAATAATGGTGAAGGCGCGTCCTTCAAACCGGAGAATGCCTCCATGAACGAGGGGCTTTCCTTCCAGATAACAGGCGTCATTGATTAAAAACTTTGCCGGGAAATTGTCGACTCCATCAATCACCACGTCATAGTGGCGAATCAGGTCTCGAGCATTGAGGGAGGTGAACCGTCCCTCATGCGTGTTGACCTGAACATCCGGATTTAACGCCTGGATTTTTTCCTTGGCTGAAAGAACTTTCGATCGTCCCACATCAGGCGTGTGATGAAGAATTTGCCGTTGAAGGTTGGAGAGATCAACCACATCGCTGTCGATCAATCCAATGGTGCCAATGCCGGCGGCAGCCAGATAATAGGCCACCGGGCATCCTAAGCCTCCGGCGCCCACGATAAACACCTTCGCCTGTGACAGCTTTTTCTGCCCTTTGCCGCCCACTTCCGGCAGTAAAATGTGACGGCTATATCGAGTGATTTGTTCTTCAGTGAAGCTCATGGGGTCTATAACCTTAAGAAGTTCCTACCCGGATTGCTCTCTCTTGTGATGGAGTTCGGGAATTGTTCTAGATATTAAAATATTTCTCAATGCTGAGATACCGTTCGCCCGTATCGCATAGAATCGTGACCACATTCTTGTCCGGTCCCAAGGATTCAGCGACCTTTTGAGCGGCAAACACATTGGCCCCTGCAGAAATGCCTACCAGGAGACCTTCTTTTCTGGCAAGTTGCTTCGTGGTTTGATAGGCCTCTTCATCCGTCACAGTCATAATCTGGTCGAGAAGGGATCGATTGAGCACCTTGGGGACGAAGCCCGCACCGATGCCCTGAATCTTGTGTGGTCCGGGTTCGCCACCCGACAACACGGGAGAGCTGGCCGGTTCTACCGCAATCACCTTGACCGATGGATTTTTTTCTTTGAACACTGCTCCGCAACCGGTAATCGTTCCGCCCGTGCCTACGGCGGCGACAAAGGCATCGACCTTCCCTGCCAAGGCTTCCCAAATCTCCAAGGCCGTCGTCTTGCGGTGCATCGCGGGATTAGCCGGGTTAGAAAATTGGTTCGGCATAAAGTATTCGGGATTTTGACTCAAGATACTTTCCGCTTCTTTAATGGATCCGCGCATCCCTTCTCGAGCAGGGGTCAAGACCAACTGCGCGCCATACGAAGAGAGCAGGCTGGCCCGCTCCAAGCTCATACCTTCCGGCATGACAAGAATCAGTTTATACCCCCGAACGGCAGAAACCAGGGCCAACCCGATGCCGGTATTACCACTGGTCGGTTCGACAATCGTGCCTCCGGGTTTGAGGAGTCCCTGCTTCTCTGCCTCATCGATCATATTCAGGCAGATGCGGTCTTTGACGCTGCCTCCGGGATTGTAAAACTCGGCCTTTCCATAAATCGTGGCCCTGCCAGGAGGGGAAAGACGGTTCAAGCGGACGAGCGGAGTATGGCCGATGCCTTCAGTAATACACGGCAGAAATGGGGCACTCACGCGCCACCGCCCATGAAAAACAAAAATTCCAGTTTATCGCCATCCTTGACGGAAGTGGTTCCCAAGTGTTCCTGATCCACCATCTGAGTGTTCAGCTCCACGGCGACGAGTTGCGGGTCGATATCTTTTGACTTTAAGACGTCCAACACAGTCGAAACCTCCAGGGTTTCAGGTTTACCATTGATCGTCAGTTGCATGCCTTGCTCCAAACGTAAGTACCGAGAATCCCTAAACAAAAAAACGTAACAAACCCTTACGAAGGGAGTCAAGAAAGAGTGCGTTTAGGTGGTTTATAGCAGTAGCGGCACCAGGTCTTTGGCACGGCCTTGAAACGACACGTCCACGACAGAGGAGTTGGGGGTCGGTTCCAAATTCAGTTCGACGACCAGCGCGCCTCCGTCTTTAGCAATCGGGGCGAAGGAAGCCGCCGGATAGACTATGCCTGATGTGCCAATAATGAGCAGGATCTCGCAACCTCGCAAGGCGTGATAACTGCGGTCCAAGTCCTCCGGGTCCAATGACTCTCCGAACCACACAATATGAGGGCGCAACAAGCCCGAACAATGAGCGCAGAGTGGTGGGTAGACCAGGGGCAGGTCGCGGTTTGGCGAAACCCGGCTGCATTGTGTACAGCGTACTTTCCAGATGTTGCCATGGATTTCTGAAAGGCGCTCGGAACCGGCCAGAGCATGAAGGCCATCGACGTTCTGTGTGATGAGCCAAAAACGTTCAATTCGTTGTTCAAGTTTGACCAGGGCTTCGTGCCCGGCGTTGGGCTGTTTGGTCGCGACCAGTTCACGCCGCCAGTTGTACCATTCCCAGACGAGTTTCGGATCCCGGGCAAAGGCATCGGGGGAAGCCAGTTCTTCGGGCCGGTAATTCTTCCACAGACCATCGGCCCCGCGAAACGTCGGCACGCCGCTATCCGCCGAAATTCCCGCGCCGGTGAGCACCGTTACTGACCGGGCTTGGGCAAGCCGGTCTCGCACATCAAGAATCGTCAGTCCGTGTGGCATGCCATGCGAGAAATTGGAGGTGCTAAATGAAGATGTTATCCCTGCCGGTGTTGTGACTGGTTCTATTCCCGATAGAGGCGGACGGCGACTTTCTGTCCCTTAATCCTGGTCCGGCCGAGTGCCTTCATGACTCCCTGGGCCATCTCTTCCGGCACCTTCACCAGCGAAAATTGATCCGAAATTTTGATGGGGCCGATCATGTTTGACGGCAGCCCTGCCTCGTTCGCAATGGCGCCGACAAGATCTCCAGGGCGGATGCCCGCAGCCCGCCCGGCGCCAAAATGCAAGGTGGCTGTGGCTGGGGAACGCCCCGGGCGGTCTCGTTTGCCGACCGGTCTGCCCTCACTCCCCCTTGGCCTTGTCCCGCGTGGGAGATCCAGTGGTTCCATTCTGGGGCGACGGGACATCTGTGGTGTGTCCTGGGCACGGTCCCGTAAAACAGGAATCTCTTCTTCTGTTCGCTCGCCGCCTTTCGATCCATAGGCCAATTGGATCGCTGCGGCGGCCACATCCGCTGAATCAAACTTTTCGGTGAGAGTGTTCACCACGGCCCGGAAAGGCGCAAACTTGTTGGCCGTAAGGATTTCCTGTATGGAGACGCCAATCCGCTCCAGTCGTTTGGTTTGGAGATCAGCCACGGTCGGAAGTGCGGCCATCTCGATTTTGGATTTTGTGAGACGCTCCACATTTTGGAGCAGCCAGCGCTCGCGCGGTTCGACCAGGGTGATCGCTTCACCGGTGCGTCCGGCGCGTCCGGTCCGTCCGATACGATGGACGTAGGCTTCGGGAGACGAGGGAACATCGTAATTCACCACATGAGAGACATGGGGGATATCCAGGCCACGTGCGGCCACGTCGGTCGCGACCAGAAGTTCGGTCTTTCCGGAGCGGAACGACTGCATCACGCGATCCCGTTGGGCCTGGTTCATGCCGCCGTGAAGACCCTCACCCCGGTACCCGCGGCTGTTAAGCATGGAGGTCAACTCATCAACTTCCAGACGAGTCCGGCAGAACACGAGGGCCGACTTCGGGCCGACCATATCCAGGATACGGGCCAGGGCCGCCACTTTGTGTGGCCTGGCAACGAGGTATCCCGTCTGGTGCACGCGAGGAGCCACTCCGGCCTTGACCGGTTCTTTGATAATTTGAATTTCGACAGGGTCATGTAAATGCTGGCGGGCGATGGACGCAATGCGGGGGGGCATGGTTGCGGAAAAGAGTGCGGTCTGTCTCGTTTTGGGAGTTTGTTGCAAAATGGCATCTAAATCCTCGGCAAACCCCATATTGAGCATCTCATCCGCTTCGTCCAGCACCACGATCTGCAAGTCCTTGAGATGAAGGGTTTTGCGGCGGATATGATCCAGCGCGCGTCCCGGCGTCGCCACCACGACATCAACGCCGCGTTTCAACGCCATAAGCTGCGGTCGAATCGCCGCTCCACCATAGACTGCGAGTATGGTGATCCGTTGCTCTTTGCCATAGCGCTGGACAGCCTCGGTTACCTGTATCGCCAACTCGCGTGTCGGCACGAGAATGAGGGCGGATGGATGTGGCTGACGTGCCGAATGAGCCAGGCGCTGGAGAAGCGGCAGCGTGAACGCGGCGGTCTTGCCTGTTCCGGTCGCGGCCCGACCCAGGAGGTCACGACCTGCCAAAAGGGGTGGAATTGCCTCCCGTTGGATTGGCGTGGGCTCCTCGTATCCTAATGTCTCAAGCGTAGTCAGCAGGGCGGCTTCAAGGCCGAGAGACGCGAAGCCTGGTGAGAAGCCCTTCAAGGTAGGAGTGGGTGGGGGAGTATCGTGTTTCATAGACTGTCTTGCTAACCTTTCTGGATTGTGTGTCAGGCCGGATCGCGCCGACCCCTCGCTTATTACGTGATCAAAAGCATACAAGGAGTGCCGGTTATCATCAAACCGGCTTCATCAGGTTGGTCGTTTAATTTAGTCCTGGCAGCCGGTACCACTCCAAGCCCTGTCGTACCTAGCTCTCTGCTGGAACTTCAGCGGAGGTCAGTATCATCACCGAGCAAGTTTTTGAATCCGGTCCAAGCTCTCAGGACTGTTTATCCTTTGAAGTATGCCTGCAGTCGGTGGACGGGGGTGGTGCCAAACGATCGTTTCCTGCTTCTGATTCTTTTTACCAGGAACGGGAAACAGATTCATAGATCTCCCAATGGTAGGGCCGGTTGCCCTAAAGACTCATGCGGTTGGATCCTGAGTTAAACCTACGAGCGCACATTCCGGCAATGAAAGAACCAATGGCCATTCCCGTAACCATCCAGCAGCCTGTCATCATGAACTAGCCGCAAAAGATCCGGGGCCAGGGTGAAAATCCCACGGCTCAGCGAGATCCTTCGTGGAAGGTGCCTGAACTCAACAAAGGATTCAGGGGAACATGCATAGAAAAACATCTCCATCGCAGTCATTCCCGACGTGAGTCATCGGGAATCCATCCTGGCCTTTAATCGGATAGGTCTCCGCTGACGACTTGTAGGGATGAAGAGAGAGAGCTCCTGGCTTCGCATTCTTCAGATATGGCCTGCTCAATGCAGGGCCATTTGTTCAGATAAAATCCCCCAAATCTGCTCATCCGACAGAGAATCTTGTGAATCAGCAGGAATTTTGAGAAGCTGGCGTGTCTCACTAATCTGTCAAAATTGGAAGAGACCGCTTTTTAATCAGCCAAAACTGAGGAGGTTGATATGTATAAGATCATAGGATTTGTCTTTGTATGTATCATGGGTATCCAGACGACGGTATCTGCGGGCGTGGTCTTTCATATTGAAACCACCTTTCCCAACCGGTCGGAGATGCCTTCCAGGACCGGTTTCATGATGGTCGAAGGGAACAAACTCAGAATGACCATGGATACAACGGGAACCAAACAATCCACGGTCATTTATCGAGGCGACCTGGAGGAAATTCTGGTTCTCAATAATGAAGATCACACATGGCGTGCCATGGATAAATCTACCATGGTCACTCTTGGTCAACAAATCAACCCGGCCATGGAACAGATACAGAAGCGTGTGGAGGAAATGTACAAGAACATGTCGTCTGAAAAACGAGCCATGCTGGAGAAGATGTTTGCAAGCCAGGGGGTCAATCCCGCCATGATGGGGGGGAAGATCGATATCCAGATCAAGAAAACCGGGGAAACGCAAACTATTAATGGGTATCCCTGTGTGAAATATGAAACCTGGCAGGACGACAATAAAGTAGGGGAACATTGGGTCACCGACTGGAAACAGGTTCCCGGCAGTCAGGAGGCACAAGTCGTGTTTAAAGACATGGCAGCCTTTTCCAAGGAGGTGTCGCAATCGGCATTCAAAGGCAATGGAGGCCCTGCGGCATTCTTTGAGTCTATGGGGAAAATAGAGGGCTATCCGGTTTTGACGAGAATATTCTCTGAAGGAAAAATTGTCACTGAAACCCGGTTAACCGGAATTGAAGAAAAGCAGGTTTCAGCGGAAGAGTTTGATCCTCCAACAGATTATGTCAAAAAAGATTTCTTGCCGAAAAAGACGCCACCACAACAGAGCAGAACGCTGAAGACGAAGTGAAAGGGTTGAACCGGGGTTGCGTGGACACGGTGGGAAAGGGGTTGTCTCATCAGCACGCCCGTCACATCATTATGTGACGGGTTCATCCTTCACCATCGTCATGGAGGCTTGATTGCGAAGGGGCGGTTGGCCTGTGCGGTGTTGTCTTCCCCTGACATCGGGGTTCCATTTTCCTCATAGTATGTTCAGAATATGAAAAAGACCCCTATCGACATCTGGTTGACGGACCCGTTGAACAACTTTCTAGGCAGACAGACCACCAGTGGCTTGGTGCTGTTCGTGGCCGCTCTGGTGGCCCTGGTCCTTGCCAATTCACCGTTTGCGGATGTCTACCACCATCTTTGGCACAACGAATTCTCAGTCGGGTTCAACGACTTCCTCATCACCAAGACACTGCACCATTGGGTCAATGACGGGCTGATGGCCGTGTTCTTCTTCGTGATCGGGCTGGAACTGAAGCGCGAGATCATGGCGGGAGAACTGAGCAACCCTCGTGATGCTCTGCTCCCTCTCGCTGCGGGGGTAGGTGGGATGGTCGTGCCTGCGCTCATCTACCTTGTCTTCAATCCCTCGGGCGAAGCGAATGACGGATGGGGCATCCCCATGGCCACAGATATCGCCTTCGCGGTCGGTATCATCTCCCTGCTGGGCGACAGGGTACCATTGTCGCTCAAGGTGTTTCTCACCGCCCTCGCCATAGCGGACGACCTGGGGGCGGTGCTGATCATCGCGTTCTTTTACACGTCCCACATCGACTTTCCTAGCCTGGCGGTCGGTGCGGTGATTATGATCCTGCTGGTGACGTCTAACCTGCTGGGCGTGCGCAATACCCTATGGTATGGACTACTGGGCATCGGTGGGCTGTGGCTTGCCTTTCTCTTGTCGGGGGTGCATGCCACCATTGCCGCTGTCCTAGCCGCTTTCACGATTCCTGCCAATGTGAAGATCTCAGACAAAGGGTTCGTCATACACATTAAAGGACTGGTGAGCAAATTCGAGGCTGCGAATACCAATGACGTGACCCTGGTGACCGATGAGCAGCTCCACGTTTTGAGGGACATCCGCAGGGTGGCCAAGGAGGCGCTGACCCCGCTGCAACAGTTGGAACATGCCATGCATCCCTTCGTGGCTTTTGTGGTGATGCCGGTCTTCGCGTTGGCCAATGCCGGAATCAGCTTTCCAACCGACTTCCTGGGTCAGTTGGCCAGTCCGGTCACAGTAGGTGTGGCATTCGGACTATTGGGCGGCAAGGTGCTCGGCATCATTGGCATGTGCTTCATCCTGATACGTTTCAAATGGGCCTCCTTTCCGGAACAGACAGGCTGGAGGCATCTCTTCTGTGCCGCAATGCTCGCCTCAGTGGGGTTCACCATGTCGCTGTTCATCACCGGATTGGCTTTCAGCAATGACACATTGATTCTCCAAGCCAAGTTGGGCATCCTGATGGCCTCATTGATGGGTGGTGCTGCGGGATACTATCTGCTGAAGCGGGCGGGGTGATTTTTGGAAAATGATTCGGTGAGGCCTTAATCAAATTGTCATCCTGAGCCGGCCGCGAAGGATCTGGGCCCAGGACGAACAGCTCCAGGCTCACGAGATTGTTCATGAAAGTTGTCCTGAGCGTTCCAAAGGCGGCAGGAGGACTTGAATCGGAAACCGTTCACTATCGCGGTCATGCTCGACATCATTAATCGAAAATCCGTCTTGACCTTTTTCAGGTTGTTGAATATTTGAAAGATTCTTGAATTGGAGGCTACCCAGTGGTCCCTATCCTATAATGACTGAAAGAGGATGGAGTCTCGCATTGGCGACCGTCGGAGAGAACGAAAGAGTATGCTGAAGACTCAATTTTTCTTTCTTGTTGTCATGCTGAGATCCGCGAAGCATCTGGCAAAGCCGTTGGTGCGCTGTGAGCCTGTGACAGGCCAGGATTTCCCTTTTCCAATTTCAATTTGTCTCCGGCATGGTCCTACCCGGGTGCGATGGCACACAGGATGTAATTGCGTAGCCGGCCTTTCATTCAGCCGTGGTTATCGGGATTCAAGGAGATGGATGGCGTGCTCTCCGGCGGACCGGACTTCCGGGTTGCTCTCGTTTTCCACTAAGGTTGTCAGGGGAGAGAGAAATGAACGATCGCCGATCTTGCCAAGTTGAGCCATGGCCGCCCCTCGCTCATTGGGTTGGGCCATTCGCGCGACCGTCCAAAGAGCTTCTCGTGCTTCAGGCGTGTTAAACATTCCTTGCCCCAGTTCCTGGATAATATTCAACCGGGCCTGTTGTTGGACCGTTGCTTGGGCGGCTCCTCTGGCGCCGGCGGCATTGACCATTTTCCCTTGAGTATAGGGGCGTACCAATACCTCGAGTAGCATATCCTCTTCATTCCGTCCCCGAAGAATTTGCCCCTGAATGAGATCTCCCACAAAACAATAATAGGGATCTTCCTCCAGATTGCCGATGGTGTCCCAGTAGAGACTCCCGATGGGAATTGCATTGGGTTCAGCGTCAAATTGGTGTGAAAAGATCTCACCTAAGCGGTCATGCACTAACTGCATCCGGTAGTGAATGGCCGTCGCCTGTTCCAACACCTGAAACTGTCCGCTGGGTTTTTCTTCATACTGAATCCGGAGATTGGCATCATGTGGTTGTTCGGGGTCGAAGACCACTTGAAAGCCTGCATCCTGAAGTTTCAGTTTCAAGGTTACTCCCACGTTGTAAGGCGGGGCCGGCACATCCAACCAGGTTTGTACCGTTCCGGTTATCAGGATGGTGTGAATATCCTGTAAGACTTTCTGATCGGCCGGGGATCTTGGTGGCTCTGTCAGCGGTTCATCAATTGCCAGAACTGCCTCCGTGGGAAAAATCGGCAGAGCCAGAGTGATGAGCGCGACGATCCAGCTGCCTAATGGCGTATTGCACTGGTTCCCTGTCCACCGCGGTTGCCGTCCTGCGTCTTTGGTATTCTGTGGTTGAGCGGAAAATAAGGAAGTAATTCTGATCAGGTTCCATCGGCTGAGAAGATGAAGCATAGGAAGCTCCCTCAAATATAAGAAGGTGATCTGGTATTAGCAGGAAATCACCCAGCACTTTTAAGAATCCTATCAGGGGCTGTTGAATAATTCCAAAATGTCTTGATTGCAATCCACCACTGATACACCTGATCCACCTATTCAGACAAAGACAGCAGACGGAGGGATCGTCGCAATCTCGTCCGAGAATCTGGCACCAATCAAATTTCGACAACTCCCTTTCTCTCTTAAAGAGGCCTACAACTTGACTAAATTCATCAATTGACCAAGAATTGAGTATGGTTCACTTCTGGGCATATGCTGGGAGCCAAGCCGGAACAGGTGTGTGGCGAACATGATAGAAATTTGAGAGGTGTCGTGATGAATACGAAACTGAGAGAACTTCCAATCGACGAACTCATCAAGCTCGTCGAAGAATTGTGGGATAGCATCGCCTCCGACCAGAAGGTCCTCCTACTTACAGACGACCAAAAGGCGGAACGCGATCGACGTCTCGACACTGACGAAGTCGATAGAAACCGTTGTCGCATCGCAACCGAACCTATCGCGGATATTCGGCGCAAGTTGTGACCTTTAATCTACAAATCGTGCCTGAAGCAGAGCAAGGGTGGAGGGATGCGCCTGGCCATTTGTCCACGAGGAATCCTAGGCAGAGGGGAAACACGGCACCCCAACGGGAGATTGGGAAACAAGAGAAAGCCGTCTGTCGCCTGTTCTTATTTATCCTTCTTTTATCTTTAGTCATGCTTGAAATAGGTTGTTCCCACAATCCAATTGACGAGGCTTTAAAAATTCAGCTGCCAAGACACACGGTCACCATTGATCCGGAGGGAAATCCGGTTGATCCAGTCACCTTTACGACGCTCTCCCCAGATTCATTCCAGAGACAACTGAATACCCTCATCACCGAGATCTCGAAATCCGGCAAGAAGCAAATTTTGGTTTTTGTACATGGCGGACTCAACCACCAGGAGGCGAGTCTCAACCGGGTGCAGGAACTCTTACGTGATGACGATCTGATGAATGCCTATTACCCCATTTTTTTGA
>JAOUGQ010000281.1 GCA_029865515.1 Nitrospirota bacterium | reverse complement strand
TTGGGAGATGTGGATCCGGAGGTGGTGGCCCGGCTGAAACAGGATATCGGGCATGAGCGCTTTCAGGTCTCGTCCGTTGATGTGCAGGACTCGAGGGCCTTGGGGAGATTTATTGAAGCGGTCAGGCCCGAGGGGATTATTTCCTGCCTTCCATATTTTTGTAACCAGGCGGTGGGAGAGCAGGCTCGCGTCTGCGGCGCGCATTATTTTGATCTGACGGAAGATGTGGAAGTCACCAGGAAGATTCGTGAGATGAGTGTAGGGGCATCCTCGGCCTTTGTGCCGCAATGTGGATTAGCACCCGGGTTTATCAGCATTGTCGCGCATGAATTGATGACGCATTTTGATACCGTGGATATCGTGAAGATGCGGGTGGGTGCGTTGCCGGTGAATCCCAGCAACGTCTTGAAATATTCGCTGACGTGGTCGACGGATGGATTGATCAATGAATATGGCAACATGTGCTATGGGATTGAGAATAGTCGGGAAGTGTCGTTGCTGCCTCTCGAAGGATACGAAACCATTTCGATCGATGGGCTGTTATATGAGGCCTTTAACACGTCGGGCGGGTTGGGGACCCTGGCGGATACCTATGCGGGCAAGGTGCGGACGATGAATTATAAGACGCTGCGTTATCCCGGCCATTGTGAAAAAATTCATCTATTGATGAATGATTTGAAACTCAATGATGATCGGGAGACCTTGAAGCGTATTTTGGAAAAGGCCGTGCCGAAGACCTTGCAGGATGTGGTTCTGATCTATACCTCGGTAACGGGTTTGCGAAAAGGCGAACTGTTTGAGGAGAATTTTGTGCAGAAAATATATCCACACACGATTGCTGGCAAGTTGTGGTCTGCGATTCAGGTGACGACGGCGGCCGGGATGTGCAGTGTGGTGGACCTGGTCTTTGAGCGTTCCGGGCAGTACCGGGGGTTTGTGACACAAGAGACGTTTGATCTCCCCTCTGTCCTGTCCAACCGGTTCGGACGGTTTTTTCAGCCGGATGATTCGTGTTCGTGATGAGCCTTTGGTGTGTTTCAGGAGATGGAGTGTGTGATGGATGTGTTACATGAATTAGGGCTGAACGCGGTGAATGCCGGTGCCTGTTCCGGCCGTTTAGGATGGGTGTCGACCACCACCGAGGGCCTGTTGGATTCGGTGAACCCGTCGACGGGGCAGGTCCTGGCTCGGGTGAACCGGTGCTCGGGAAAGGATTACGACGCTCTCGTTCAGGACTCCCAACGGGCCTTTCAGGAATGGCGGCAGGTTCCCGCTCCGAAGCGGGGTGAAGTGGTCCGGTTGATCGGGGAGGCGCTCCGCGCGAAAAAAGATGCGTTGGGTTCTCTTGTGTCGATGGAGGTGGGGAAGATTAAGGCTGAAGGCGATGGCGAAGTGCAGGAGATGATCGATATGGCGGATTTTGCCGTGGGGCAATCCCGTATGTTGTATGGCGTGACGATGCCCTCCGAGCGCGCCAGGCACCGGATGTATGAACAATGGCATCCACTCGGGGTGGTGGGGGTGATTACGGCATTCAATTTCCCGGTCGCCGTCTGGGCGTGGAATGCGTTTCTTGCGGCCATTGCCGGTGACACGGTGGTGTGGAAGCCTTCCCCAAAGGCGCCTCTCTGCGCACTGGCGGTTCAGCATATCTGTCATCAGGTGATGAAGGCTCAAGGCGTTCCGGAAATTTTTTCCGTGTTCATTACGGATCAGGTTGAACTGGCTCAGACGATGGTGGCCGATAATCGCTTGCCGTTGATTTCATTTACGGGCTCTGTCCCGGTGGGGCGGAAAGTGGCGAAGGCCGTCGGACAGCGATTGGGACGCAGTCTGTTGGAACTCAGCGGGAATAATGCCGTCATTGTGGACGAGACGGCTGATCTGGATCTGGCTATTCCTGCGATTGTCTTCGGGGCCGTGGGCACCGCAGGTCAGCGATGCACAACGACCCGGCGGTTGTTCGTGCAGGAGACACGTTATGAAGAGGTGTTGCAACGGTTGCTTCATGCCTATCGGCAGGTGCGGGTAGGCAATCCCTTGGAGACAGGCATATTGATGGGACCGCTCATTGACGAACGGGCGTTGGAAGAATTTCGTATTGCCCTTGAGGAAGTGGTTCAGGATGGTGGCCAGATTCTCTGCGGTGGAGGCGTGATCGAGGGGCCGGGGTTTTTTGTGGAGCCGACCATCGTACGCGCGGAGAATCAGTGGAAAGTTGTGCAGCGGGAAACGTTTGCTCCGATTCTCTATGTGATGCCGTATTCCACCCTGGATGAAGCCATTGCTCTTCAAAATCAGGTGCCGCAAGGTTTGTCGTCTTCTCTCTTTACCGTAGACATGCGGCATGCCGAACAATTTTTGTCGGCACAAGGGAGCGACTGCGGAATTGCGAATGTGAATATCGGCACGTCCGGCGCCGAGATCGGTGGTGCCTTTGGCGGGGAGAAGGAAACAGGTGGGGGGCGGGAGGCCGGTTCTGATGCCTGGAAAGCGTATATGCGCCGGCAAACCAATACGATGAATTGGGGTACCGAGTTACCGCTGGCGCAGGGAATCACATTTTCTATTGACTAAACGGGAGGGAGAGTCATGAATCATGGGACCGAACTCGAACAGGTCATTACCCGTTATGTTCACGAGTATGCCGCCAAAAACCATGCGGCCGCGATTGTCAAAAATGCCTTGGAAGAGATTGGCATTGGTCTGTTTCCGGTCTTGGACCATATCACCATACGCACGACGTTGATTGATCCACGCGCCGAAGAATTCTTGTTATTGGGGTATGCCTATGCGGAAACCCTGAAATATGACGATTGGTGGGCCAAGGTCTATCGGGCGCCGGGGTGTCCAGCCTTATTTGTGGATCAGGCGTATGATGATGAACGCGGCCAGACCAGTATTATTCCCGGATGGGTCAAGCAATTCGGGGATCGAACGCTGCATCATATTGCCGTGCGCGTGGCGGATATTGAAACCAGCATGCAACGGTTAACCGCGAAAGGGGTAACGTTTGCGGGACAGATTGTGGGGGAACGGGGCGGAGATTTACGGCAGATTTTTACCGTGCCTGAGCAAGTGAATGGGCACGCATTTTCAGTCCTGGAACTCGCCGAGCGGCATCGGGGATTTCAAGGGTTTTCCCCGCCGCAAGCCAATAGTCTGATGCAATCGACGGTGGCCGGGTGAGGGATGCCGAAGGGAGTCCGTGAGAGACGGGCAGGTTACACGTTGGACGCTTCGAGGACGAGTTTGGCGTTTTTAGCAATAGCGCCGGGATCTTTGGCCACGATGGCTGCGGCCAGTCCGACTGCGGCGGTGGCGACCTTGATGACCTCAGTCACCTTTTCCAGCTTTTTGATCGCCCGTTTGGCTTTGCCCACCGAACTTTTAATGTTTTGAGCATTGATCTCTGATTCTTCCAGGGCTAATCCCACGGCTTTTGTGGTCATGTCCGAAGAGGAGTTCAAGAGCGACCACTCCTCGTCTTCTAAATCCCGCCGCTGGGTCGGGGTGAGCGTATTCCAGTTGGCAAACCGGTAATTCCCAAGGTTGATGGCTAAATCCCGGAATTGTTTGGATAACTCAAAGGCATCTTCAGCGTTCAGGGGCATCGCAATCCTCGCTTACAGTTTTTTGATCGCGTCCAGTAATGATTGAAGGTCTTTCGCGGCGTGTTTGACCTGTTCCAAGACCTGTTTGCTGTCCAACTGATGCCGTCCGTCAAAGAGCTGTTGGTGTCCCTCAGAAATTTTGTTCAGTACGGTTCGATAGGTCTGGACGGCTTGAGCCCGTTCTTGTGCCTGTGACGTCCTCAATTCTTTCCATTCACTTAATGCCGCTTTGCCTGCCGGGTCGTTCGATTCCATGATCAGTGTCATATAATAATTCTGGATCGCCGCTTCTTCTGTCTGGAGATCTCCCCCAAATCCGTCAGAGACGATGCGTTGTAAGGCCCCCAGAATCTGTTGAATCGGGGGATTGGCCTGTTCGATGAGGTCCTGGAGTTGACGTTGTCGCCATCGATCGATAGCGACCTTCGTTAAAATACCAGCCATTTTTTCGTAGGCTTCCGTTTCTTGTGGATTGGTCCCGGCTTGATTGTGTAAGGCTGCGGAAAGTGTCCCCAATGCTTCGGTGTTATCGACGAGTTCATCAGCCGCCAGGCGTCCCAGAGAATCCATGTATGTTTCAATAATGCGTTGTCG
>JAOUGQ010000034.1 GCA_029865515.1 Nitrospirota bacterium | reverse complement strand
CACATGTGGGAGGCCATGGCGCTGGACATTACGTGAAGATGGTTCACAATGGCATTGAATATAGTATGATGCAGGGATACGCGGAAGGCTTTGAACTCATGTCCAAGAGTGAATATCAATTGGACCTGGCTAGAATCGCGGATCTGTGGATGCAGGGGAGTGTGGTGCGCTCCTGGTTGCTTGAATTGGCGGCCGGCGCACTCAAACAGGATCCCAAGCTGGAACAGTTACAAGGCTATGTGCAGGATTCAGGGGAAGGTCGCTGGATGATTATGGATGCCATCGAGAAGGATGTCCCGGTTCCCACCCTCACGACCGCCTTGTTCACCCGGTTTCGTTCGCGACAGGAAACATCCTTCGCGGAAAAAATGTTAGCGGCCCTGCGGAAAGCCTTTGGCGGACACAGCGTCCGGCAATAACCGCATCATTGGGAGGTTGCCATGTCACCCAACGAGTCATCCTCCACGACTGGAACACCCGTCACGGCCAACAGGGCTGCGGCCACTCAATCGTGCACGATTGTCATTTTCGGTGCCTCAGGCGATCTGACGCGCCGCAAACTCCTCCCTGCCCTGTACAACCTGCTTCTGGACGGCCTCTTGCCTGACAATTTCGCGGTACTGGGATTGGGCCGAAAAACCCTCTCGGATGAGGATTTTCGGAGCATCGCCCGGGAAGGCATCGAACAATTTTCCCGGCAAACACTTGAACACGACAAGTGGAACACCTTCCAGCGTCGCTTGTTTTATTGTGCAGGGGATCTTGCCACCTCCGACTATTATGTGACGATCGGGGATCGCCTGAAGGACATCGAGTCACCACTCCACCTCCCCGGCAATCGCATCTTTTATTTAGCCATTCCGCCAACGTCCTTTGCTCCCGCGTGTGAAGGGCTTCAGCAGGCCGGGTTAGTGGCTGCCCCTGGCCAGGTAGACACCTACTCTCGAGTCATTGTGGAGAAGCCTATCGGGCATGATTTGTCTTCCGCCCAGGCCATTAATACGGCGATCGGTAAAGTATTTGATGAATCCCAGATTTATCGCATTGATCATTACCTCGGGAAAGAGACCGTCCAGAATATTATGGTCATGCGATTTGCCAATTCCATCTTCGAACCCTTGTGGAACCATAAATACATTGATCACGTGCAATTAACCGTGAGTGAAGCCGTCACCCTAGGCACCCGGGCCGCCTATTACGAGGGAGCCGGGGCACTCCGGGACATGGTGCAAAATCACATTTTGCAACTGTTGTGTCTCATTGCGATGGAGCCCCCCTACTCACTGGATCCGGATGTGGTGCGGAATGCCCGGATGGATGTCTTACGAGGCCTGCGCCCCATTCGAGGGAAAGAAGTCGAACAGATGACGGTTCGCGCGCAATATGCCCACGGAATCATCAAGAACCAGGAAGTGCCCGGCTATCGACGAGAGGAAGGGGTGGAATCCGACTCCACGACGGAAACCTATGTGGCCTTAAAAGTCTTCGTGGAAAACTGGCGCTGGGCCGGAGTACCGTTCTACATTCGCACGGGGAAAGCAATGGCGACACGCGCGACCGAAATCGCCGTCCAATTTAAGGACATTCCCCAGATTTTGTTTAATGCCAATCCCCAAACGCCCCAGGCACCGAATCTGCTCACGCTTCGCATTCAACCCGAAGAAGGCATGGCCCTACGAATCATTTCGAAAGTGCCAGGCACCAAAGCCCAAACCCATCCTGTTGAAATGGACTTTCACTACGGCGACGCATTTGAGGCGCCTTCCCCGGAAGCCTATGAGCGGTTGTTGCTGGATGTGATGGCCGGGGATACATCGTTGTTCATGCGGCGGGATGCCGTTGAGGCTTCGTGGAAATGGGTGACGGATATCCTCGAAGGATGGAGCGCGTACGAAACCAAATGGCTACCGGAGTATCCCGCCGGCAGTTGGGGGCCGGTGGAAGCCGATCGACTCATTCATACCGGCGGCCACCATTGGCGAAAAATCTAGCTTTTCCCTGTGTAGAAAATAGTTGGTATTGAGGAGTAAGGAGAAAAAACAGATCTTCCCTTCCTCCTTTTTACTTCTGACGCCTCACCCCTTCCCCTCATGATAGGACGGCTTTGATCGTTTGCTCCAGACGAGTCACCCCTTTGACGACATCCCCGCTCACATGCACTCGAATGACTCGTCGATGACGACTGGCCAGACTTTGCATATCCCCCAGTGCTTGCGCGGCCTTTAAGATCCCAAAGGTATACGGCTCACCGGGAATGGGAAGATCAGCTTCATCATCGCAGGTCACTTGGATAAATACGCCCGAGTTGGGTCCGCCTTTATGCAATTGCCCGGTTGAATGGAGAAACCGTGGGCCATATCCCAGCGTCGTCGCCACCTGCTTCGCCTCCCGCACGGTTGTACGGATGCGTTCGAACAGACCATGGACAGTTTCTGTCCGCTCCACATAGGCATTGATGGCGAAATAATCTCCCGGGTTCACCCGATCCAAATGCGCACTCAGTACAGCTTCCAATGAGTTCTTTCCCTTAAAAACAGCGGCGTTCTGTTGGTCGGCATACACCTTCACATCGCCATCGCTCAACAATGGAGTGGACTCGGGCAGAGTGCCCGTCTGTGTAACCGCCTCTAAATATTTCTTGGTGTAGTCTTTACTTTCCTGGACGTTTGGTTGATCGAAGGCATTGATCTCTAGCATGGCTCCGGCCACCGCCGTGGCCATTTCCCATAAGAAAAATTGCTCCCCCAGATTAATCAGATCTGCGACGTCTATTCGAATCACCGGATGTCCGGCTTGCTCAAGAGCGTTCACCTTGGCTTCCTGGTCCGCATCAATCCCTTGCTCATACCGAATGTACGCAAAGACCCGATCCTGGCCATAGACCTTGGGAATGCCTAGGGATTCGCCATCCACCGGAATAATTCCCTTTCCTTCTTTCCCCGTGCTTTCGGCCACCAATTGTTCTATCCACGCACCCAGATCCCATAGGGCCGGCGAGAGCACAAACGTCAGTTTGTCCCGTCCGGCTTTGGCTAAGACGCCCAGGACCGTGCCGAGGATGACCCCGGGATTATCTTGTGGAGGCACGCTGGCGCCGCAGGAATGACGCATGCGTTCTGCCCGGTACAGGAGATGTTCAATGTTCACGCCCATCAATGCCGCGGGAACGATCCCAAAGTTGGAAAGGGCTGAATAGCGTCCACCGATCTCTGGAACTCCTGGAAGAATATGTCGAAAGTGTAGGTCTTTGGCCACCTGTTCCAGTAAAGACCCGGGATCGGTAATGGCCACAAAATGGTCACCAGCTTTATCCCCCACGACTTGGTGCATCCGCTCAAAGAAATATTTCTGAAACACGAGGGGTTCGGTGGTAGATCCCGATTTGCTGGCTACCACGCACAAGGTTTTTGACAAATCCACCCGATGTTCAAAGGCCCGCACTTGCGAGGGTACCGTGCTATCCAAGACATGCAACTCGGGATATCCGGAAATCAGACCAAAGGTCATCCGGCACACTTCCGGGCACAGGCTGCTTCCCCCCATACCCAGGACCAAGACATGCTTGAAGCCTGCATCTTTGATTTCCTCTGCCAGAGCACGTAACCGGGATATACAGGGAAGTTGCCGTTCCGTGATTCCCAACCACCCCAGCGCATGTCGAATGATCTGCTGATGAGCGGGATCGTGATGCCAGACGGTTGGATCTTTGGACCACACACGACGAACCAGATTGGTGTGGCGAAATTCTTTGAGCTTCTCGTCCACCTGCTTCTGAGCAGCACCTACCCTATAGGTGACCCGATCCACCTTCGTGCCTAACACCGACGCCCGCTTCCGGCTAATCACTCCCATTAATTGATCAAAAGCATCCACAAATAATTGTGCGCCATCTTTCAAGAGAGTGTCGGTCACCTCCTCCATCGAGATTCCCACCTCGGCCAACCGCTGCATGGTGGCGGTCGCTTCAGCAAGGCCCTCCTGGATCGTGTTCTTGACTTTTCCATGATTCCGGAAGGCGGCAAAGGTCGCTTCCGGCATCGTGTTGACGGTATCCGGACCGATGAGATTGTCGACATAATAGATATCCGGATACTTGGGATTTTTTGTGCCGGTGCTGGCCCAGAGAACCCGTTGAACTCTGGCCCCCTCTGCCTTGAGGGATTGAAATTCGGCACTCGCAAAGATCTCCTGAAATTTCTTGTACGCCAGTTTGGCATTGGCAATGGCCACAGTTCCCAGGAGACCTTCCATCATGGCTCGCCGGCCCGGATGGGATTCTTCTTTGATTTTCGCTTCTAATTTCTTATCAATCAGACTATCGATCCGACTGACGAAAAAACTGGCCACCGAGGCGATGCGATGCAGATTCCCTCCATGCGCGGCCAACCGTTTCAGTCCGCGGATATAACTCCAGGCAACCTGTTCATACACCGCCACACTGAACAAGAGCGTGACATTGATATTAATACCTTGAGACAAAAGTTCCTCGATGGCCGGCAATCCTTCCGGCGTTCCAGGTACTTTAATCATGACATTGTCCCGGCTCACGGTCTGATAGAGACGGACCGCTTCGTCAATGGTTGCTTGGGTATCAAAGGCCAAATCCGGCGACACCTCCAAACTCACATAGCCATCCCGACCGTCTGAGGCTTCATAGACCGGCCGCAACAGGTCGGCCGCATCCTGGATGTCCTGAATGGCCACCCGCTCATAGATCTGTTTCACGCTCGTGACCATGGACGCCACTTGCGTGATGGTCTCGTCATAGTCAGCACTCCCTCCAATCGCTTTTTCAAAAATTGAAGGGTTCGAGGTCATACCCATGAGACCATCATTCTCAATAAGAGCCTGGAGTTCTCCAGAGGTGATCAAGCCTCGACGAATATAGTCATACCAGGGACTTTGTCCCGCATCACGAAGCTGCACGAGTGGATTCATCATCACGTTCTCCTTGAAAAAAAAGGCTTACGGTTTAGAGGCCGTCAATTGAGTCGGTCTGCGCGCGATCTGCGCCTTGGCGGCCGCCACCACATGGTCAACCGTAAATCCATATTTTTTAGCCAAATCCTTGAGTGGAGCCGAGGCGCCGAATGAGTTCATCCCGATCACCTGCCCCTGTGTTCCTACATAGCGTTCCCATCCAAAAACGGACGCTTGCTCAACCGACACCCGTGCGGTGACATCAGGGGGAATAACTGACTGTCGATACTCTTCCGGTTGTTGTTCGAACAGTTCCCATGAGGGCATACTGACCACCCGACTGTGAATGCCGTCGACCGCCAACTGCTCATGGGCTTGCACGCACAAAGCCACCTCGCTTCCCGTTCCGAGCAAAATCACATCGGGCCGGCCATCGGGAGCATCTGCAAAAATATAGGCGCCTTGGGCCACTCCAGCCGCCGACGCATATTTCATGCGATCCAACGTGGGCATCGCCTGCCGGGACAGAATCAAGATCACCGGTTCATGCCGGAGCTGCATGATGACCTTCCAGGCTTCGACTATTTCGTTGGCATCTCCCGGACGCAAGACAATGACTCCTGGAATCGCGCGAAGCGAAGCGATGTGTTCAACGGGTTGGTGTGTCGGTCCATCCTCTCCCACGCCGATTGAATCATGCGTAAAGATATGCACCACGGGGATTTCCATCAAGGCACTTAACCGGATAGCCGGTCTGGCATAATCGCTGAAGATGAGAAATCCTGAACCATAGGGGCGGAGTTTTGACAAGGACAGACCATTCACGATGGCCCCCATAGCATGCTCCCGAACTCCAAAATGAAAATTTCTCCCTGATCCATTGCTGCCGGTAAAATCCCCGGCTCCTTCAAAAGTTAATCGAGTCTTCGTGGATGGGGCCAAATCAGCCGAGCCCCCGAGGAGCCAGGGAATTTCAGCGGCCAGGGCATTCAACACGATTCCCGACACTTCTCGACCGGCAAGCCCCTTGGCATCCGGCGGGAACACAGGAAGTTTGCGGTCCCATCCATCGGGCAGCTGCCTATGCTGCATCTGATACAGATGATCAGCCAATTCAGGGTACGCGACTTGATAGTCCGCAAAACGGGACATCCACCCGGCGCGCATGTCTTTTCCTCGTTTCCCAATACCGTGTCGAAAATGAATCGGCACGTCAGCGGGCACAAGAAATTGCGCGTCTTCCGGCCATCCATAATTCCGTTTAGTCAATCGGATTTCTTCTTCCCCCAATGGCTCACCATGAGCACCATGCGTGTCCTGTTTATTCGGAGACCCAAACGCAATATGACTATCCACAATGATCAGAGTCGGACGTTCCATTTCTTCCAGAAACGTGCCATATGCCTGGTCCAACATCTCGAGATCATTCGCATCCCCTACCCGTATCACCTTCCACCCATACGCCTCAAATCGAGCGGCGACATCTTCGGTAAACGCCAAATCCGTATGGCCTTCAATGGTAATGTTATTGTGGTCATAGATCCAACAGAGGTTCGACAGTTTGAGATGTCCGGCAAGAGAAGCCGCTTCTGATGAAACTCCTTCCATCAAGCATCCATCCCCTGCTAAGGCATACACGTTGTAGTTGAACATCTCAAAATCCGGGCGATTGAAGTATCCGGCCATCCATCGTTGCGCAATCGCCATGCCGACGCTGGTAGCCACTCCTTGGCCTAAGGGACCAGTGGTCATTTCGATACCCGATGTCCAACGATATTCGGGATGTCCGGGGCATTTACTCTCTAACTGCCGAAACCGTTTGATATCATCCAGGGTCACGGACGGCTCACCCAATGGTTCATATTGGCCGTTCACCGCTTTCACTCCACACAGATGCAGCAAGGCATAAAGCAACATGGACGCATGCCCGGCAGACAGCACAAACCGGTCCCGATTCGGCCAGATGGGATTGTCCGGATCAAAGCGCAACACTCGATTCCATAGCCAATACGCCACCGGGGCCAGAGCCATCGGGGTACCGGGATGCCCGGACTTTGCAGCCTGAACGGCGTCCATCGCTAGAGTTCGAATGGTATCGATGCATAAACGATCGCGTACGTCGGACTTGGAATTCATCATGCTCTCCTCTACTCCACAAAGGCATAGCGCGGTGCCCTACAACACACAGCGCCAGCCATGAGAAATCAGTTCTTCGCCAATTATATCCGATCTTATCATTTTAGCTGAGTTTTCAATAGTTCTTTCGGTTTCCTGAACCTCCGACTTAATGAAAGGAATCCACAACCCCTAACCCCTCTGTGCACAAGTCCCCTCCCAGTACCCCATTTGCCAATCACGGGAATCTCTCTTTATGATGCGAAGTTATGAAAATCTCTCTCAGCCATCCAACTCGAGAAATGGAGATCAAGGGCCCCAAACGCGTCGCTGATCTTTTTAAAGAACTCAATTTGATCCCTGAAGCCTATTTGGTCATTCGCGGGCGGGATCTCATGACCGAGGACGAAACCCTGGCGGATGGGGACAGCATCGAAATTCGTCCCGTCATTTCCGGAGGCTAACCCGTGCGCTGTCGAAAATGCCCGAAACGCGCGGTGCTTGGGATGCCAAGACACAATACCGCATTTTGTGCAACCTGCCTGACCGAATTTGTGCGAACCCAGGTACAACGGGCCATCAAAGCTCAACACATGTTTTCCACTGACGATCGCATTCTGGTCGCCGTCTCTGGCGGGAAGGACAGCCTGACCCTCTGGGAAATTCTGCTGAAATTGGGCTACCGGGCCGACGCGTTGTATGTGGATTTAGGCATCCCCGGTTATTCCGGACGATCGAAAGAAAAAGTCGAACAGTTTGCCCGGGAGGTGGCCGAACCCTGTGGCGCGCAACTCACTATTCATACGGTTGAAGAAGATGCGGGAGCGGGGATCAAAGAGTTGGCCAATCTGATTAAGCGACCCACCTGCTCGGCCTGTGGCACCATTAAACGTTATCAATTCAATCGGGTGGCCTGGCAACACCACTACGACGTGATGGCGACCGGCCACAATTTAGATGATGAGGCCGCCAGACTCCTCGGAAATGTTCTCCAATGGCAGGAAGCCTACCTCCAGAAACAATCCCCAAGTCTTCCAGCCTCTGTCGAAGGTTTTGCGAAAAAAGTGAAACCGCTCTACCGGATGACGGAACGGGAAATTGCGGCCTATGCCGTGGTCAACCGGATTGACTACCTGGTCGAAGAATGCCCGATGGCCAAGGGGGCGAAAATGTTGGTCTACAAAGACGCCCTGAATCGATTAGAGGCCGAATCGCCGGGAACCAAGCAACGGTTTTATTGGGGGTTCCTTGATAAACAGGAGAAAGCGGCTTCTATGTCACCTTCCATGAGTGATCTCGATCAAACCACATTGCATCCCTGCATCGTATGCAGCCAGCCGACGACTGCCGGGACCTGCTCCTTCTGCCGCATGATGGCCCGAGCCAAAACCCCGGCTAAGTAATTTCCACATGTTTCATTTTCATGCGATCTCGTCGGCAGATTATCGATTGTAGCATCGGACAATTCGGCTGAGAACCACGCTTCTCCCCTCTTTCCATCCACAACATAGTATGAGCGTTTTCCGTTTGTACGGATACCGTTCTCATTGCCTCTATTGCTTGTGATGCCCAAGTAAAATATTTTCACGGAAACTTGAGGCTGCAACTCAGCGCGCTTCTAAATGGGGGGACAGGTACCTTGCGATCATTGACAAGGTAGCCAGGGATCATCACAGCAGAAGAGTCCCAAATAACTTTTCACGCTAGAGGAAAGGGAGTGTTTGCAGATATGGCCTTATTCGGGGAGTTCGATGCCACCGCCTTCGAGGTCGGTGTCGATGCCGGTCAGCTCCATTTTGTTACCGACCCGCCACCATTCCGGGGAGACTTCAGACAACGTGCCCTTCGAGGTATAAAATTTTGCAGCAGGAATGGCCACTGTCTGGTTTGGCCCTTTGTGTATTTCCATGACGACGGTTTTCAGGGTCGTATCTTCCACCTTTACCCCATCCGGTAATTCCGTGAGAACAAACCGATCGCCCGGGTTGTGTTCCCAGACATTGCGTTGCAACCTGGCCACTTCGGTTCCCGTGGGCATAAACACACCCATACTCAACGCCAGGTGTTTCTTCTCTTCCAACCACTCGATGCGCAGTTGTTCCTTGCCGTGCGCGATGAAGACGCCGTTGGTATTTCGAAGAATATTCGTTCCCAGTTCGATATCCATGTGTCCTTCGTCCTTTCTCTGCGAGCAATCCGTGACGATCCGATTATTCACGATAGAACCGGAGAGTTCAAGCCATGAAATATTTTTTCCACACCATCAACGTATTTTGTCCCTACTGTTCCAAAGAGCTCATAGGCTCCGATGCGCCGTTCTGGTTTTTTAGCACCATCAGACAGACAAGGCCAAAGAGAATCCAGAGAATTTCGCGGAGCCTTCTGATTAAAGCAAAGGTAATCCCCGTCACCTCCGTATACCCAAAACTCATCAACAGTAACGTGTAGCCTCCTTCTTGTGCCCCCAGACTTCCAGGGATAAAAAACGTTCCCCCTTTAATAAACACCGTCACCGCCGCAATTGAGATGGATGCCCAGACATCGATACTCACACCCAGGTAATAGAGGATGGCATAGACCTCGAGCGTTTCTGTCAGCCACGCCAGGAAAAATACGGCCAAAGCCCGATAAAATGTCTGCTGGTGCTGAGAATAAAAACCCCGAATGGTGCCGTCCAGCTCCTGCAGTTGAGGTTCGCGTTTTTCAAGAAAGGCCAACCGGATACCACACGCTCGCAAGATGCCCAAGACCCCCATCCCCATGCCATAGCGTTGAAGCAGCACAAACAGCCCGACTCCAAACGCTAAAACCCCCACACTGACCAACATGGCCACCCAATAATGGCCCGAGCCGCCAATAATCAAAAAGGCCAGGGCCAATCCCAGCAAAATAAAGAGGACCTGCGCTAAGGTCATGGTGGTCTTTGCGGTAATCACGGACGCCAACCCATCCACCATTGGCACGCCATACCGTTTCAGAAGATAGGCCTTCAGCGGTTCCCCACCCACATAGGCCGTGGGAGTCGTGACATTGACGGTTTCCCCCGCCATCCGGATGGCAAACAACCGGATAAACCCGACTTTTCGAGCATGGGCACCCAGAGTAAGCTGCCACCCCAAGGCTTCCAATCCATACACCATAATCATGGGGAGAAGGATAATGCCGAGATGCAAGAGACCTAATTGGGAAACGGTATGACCGATGGGTTCGAGACCGATGTGGAGAACAATCCCGACCAGGGCCGCCAGGCCAACGATCAGGAAAATCAGTTTAAGCACGAGGGATGAGACTTCGACGAAGCATCCAGGCCATTAACATGACAAAAACCCAGGTGCCGATCGCGGCCAGAGCTAAAAACCAGTGAAGGAAACCGAACCCTGCGCAAAGCAAGACGATAACCGAAAAATCACGATTGGCGACCTTGCCCAGCATAAATTCAATATTGGCCCGTTCCTGTTCTGTCAGTTGCCGAAGTTCACGAGGACGGCCACGCAGGCGACGGGCATGATTGACTAACAATAAGGACACAACATTCGCCATAACAGCGGAGGCACCAAGCAGAAGAGGGAGATTGGTCTGCTCCCAAGGCCCATGAAGAAACGCGCCGCAGGCAATGCCGGCAAACACCACGATGTGCACGATATTATCCGCCCAAATATCGAGTTCTTGACCAAATTTTGATTCTGAAAAAGTCAGACGGGCGACCTCCCCGTCACAGCAATCAATAATGACGGATAATTGCAAAACGAGAGCTCCGAGCAGGGCCAGCTCCAACGATCCAGGGACGAACAGGGCGGCGGCCACCAACCCCACGGCCAAGGACACCATCGTGATCGTATTCGGTGACCAACCTAACCGCAAAAACCCTCGAGTGAGGAGACCTGAACATTTGCGATTCACATACCGGTCCACCAACCCGTCCAGGCCACCCTTGAGTGTTTGGAGTTCGTGCAACAACGTCCGCTCAGCCAATTGTGGTCCCCTGGGACCACGGACATCTCTGAAGGAATGTGAAGCCCCGCCGATTGTCTGAATCGTCCCTTCGACCGCCGCTTGTTCCAGGGCCAACCGGAGGGGATTGGTGCCATTAGCTTGCAACACACCAGAAATTCCTAAGAGCCTAGCTGGCAGGACCATCAAATCGCCGAGAAGCGGTAACCGGCTCAGGTCTTTAGCCTGGGATGTGGGTTTGGGAGATGTCGGCTGGGAAATTGCAGGATCATGGAAGACCACCGTTGAGGTGGTTCGTCCTTCAAGCCCTTCAGGCCGTAACACCACCCCGGGATTGCCCCCGTGATGCCCTTCCTCAGGATGACCAACCACCACCACCGCTTTCCCTTGAGATCCTTCATTTCTCAAGCGCTGGACCAAGGATGGAGCATATACCGTGTGGCACCCCACGATCATGCAGGCTCCATTAATTTCCTCAGCGAGGGTTTCCCAGGTTTGTGGGTCATGAGGAGGGAATTCGCGCACCGGTAACCAACGCACCGCGGCCTGTATCCGACTATCTTCACGAAGAAGCTGACGAAGGGCTTGCTCCTCTGACCCCGCCAACACCCAAATTTGCGAGATTCCGCCTCGCTGCAAGGTGAACACCGCCCGTTGAAAAAGCGTCATGCCTCCGACACGCATCAGAGGACTGGGGACAGCTTCTCCGGTCCCTGCCCCTCCATGATCAAAGACGCCCACCGAGGTCAATAACACGGCCGTATCGACCGCGTGGGTGGCTTCTTGCTTGAGTGTTCCATCCATAACTTCTCTGCTACCGGATCACGGGCGTGATGAAGGTATTATTCTCCATTGCATTCACGGCAGGCAAGATCTCAGAAAATGCCCGTTCTATATCCTCAGGAAAATCAATTTCAATCCAAGGAATGCCGCCGATTTTCTCGTATCCCACCGCCACCTCATGGAAAAAATCTTTTAGCGCGTCCTCATATTCCAAATCAAGTGCTCCAGCTTCTACCTGAGCCTGCACGGATTGCAACAAGGCTGGAATATCCTGTTTCTGGACTTTGAGAAATCCGACCCCCTCGCCGGCTTCATCATAGACAGAGGCGGGTGGCAAATTTTTGCTTAAGGTGAGGACTCGACCAGACTTGGCGGCAATCATACATTCTTCGGATTCCTGCTTGACCGAGTCATCCATTAACAACGCGGTGGGCATAGGGGAATGAAGCAGTCGCGCCAGAATGGTTGGGGCGTACAGAACATCGGCATCCATTAACACAACATCGTCATCCATCTCGGACCGGGCTGCCCAAAGTGAGGTCATACTCCCACGCGTAAACTGTTCATTCACGACCCACCGGATATCCTGGGCAAAGGGATCAGCCGCCATGGCCTGTCGAATATGCTCTTGAGCATACCCCACGACCAACACCACCTGTCGCACACCTAAGCGCCCGAGATACTCCACATGACGAGATAACAACGTCCGCCCGCCAATTTCGACCAGGCACTTCGGTCGTCCCTGGGTGACACCCTGCAACCGCCGTCCGACGCCTGCCGCGAAAATAATCGCTTTCACGCTTACGCCCTCGCTACGGTCGTTTGAAAAGCAGATACAAATCCATCAATATCCTGACTGGTGAGGGCCCCAATGTTGGCCACACGGAAAATTTTCTCTTCTAACTGTCCTTGTCCGGCATAGATCACATACCCGGATTGTTTCAACCCGTCATGAAGCCATTGGTAGGAACACCCTTCAGGGAGATAAAACGCCGTTAAGGTATTACCTCGAAGAGCGGGAGCCAGCACCGGTTTCACCCCCCACTCTTCCAAACGGGTCCGGATCGTGGCGGCATATCCCTGAAATCGTTGAATCCGATTCTCGACCCCTTCTTCTAATAGTTCATTGAGGGCTTCCCGGAAGGCATAATAGACCTGCACTGCGGGAGTAAACGGAATTGTCCCCCGCTCTTGCTCTTCATAATAATTGGCCAGATTTAAATACCAGCACCGCTTGGGATACTTCATCACCCGCTCCATAAACCCTTTTCGCACCAGCACAAAGGCGGCCCCCGGGAATCCTTGAATACATTTCTGAGCAGCGCCCGCGACCATGTAAATCTTATTTCCCGCAATATCCAGAGTTTCTCCACCCAACCCGCTGACGGAGTCCAGCAGAAACACCCGATTATGCCGGTCGACAATCTCCGCAATTTCTTTCACCGGATTAATCATCCCCAGGGTGGTTTCATGGTGAACCATCGCGACGGTGTGCACCTCCGGGTGCTGTTTCAGCGCCAAATCCACCGTTTGAGGATCCGGCGCAACTCCCCAGTCGTACTTTAAGTCCGGCGTCCCCAATCGTTGAGTGAGAATCATGGAAGACATCCGTTGACCATACACACCATTGGTAATCACCATCGCCCGCTTCCCAACGGGCATACTGGACATGAGGGCCGCCTCCACGGCGGCCGTCCCGGAACCCGTCAGGACAATGGCGGTGTACTCATCTTCCTCCCCAGGAACAAATGCCTTCAACAATTTTTGACGTATATCGGCCAGTAACTCCGAGAATTCCGATTCTCGATGACAGATATCCGGTTGAAGTAACGCGTTACGGACTCGATCAGACACATTGACCGGACCGGGATTTAATAAAATCATAAATCGCTATTCCTTATCCCTTTACACCCTGCCGATTAGGCTTCCAC
The DNA here is from genome assembly GCA_029865515.1 of Nitrospirota bacterium. Lineage (GTDB taxonomy): Bacteria > Nitrospirota > Nitrospiria > Nitrospirales > UBA8639 > Nitrospira_E. The sequence continues at coordinate 3,180 of JAOUGQ010000034.1, read as the reverse complement.
ACGAAACACATCCTGCCTTAGGAGACACTCCCCTTAAACCGTTTCGTCAGTTCCGCCGGAGCCAGGGCAATTCGATCCGCTTCTTCGAGCTGTTCATTCACCTTCACCAGCAGAAAGCTCGGACCCTCTTCCCCTAACATCGATTTAAACTCATACACAATATCTTCTCGCTCCCAGACTCGTTCTACATTCAGGTACCCCGCAGCTTTGGCCATTTTGTCCAATCCCACAACCCTGGAATAGGTCGGTTGATTACCGGTGGTGCCATACACCTCGTTATCGAACACCACATGAATCAGATTTTTTGGCTTCAATGCGCCGATGGTGGCCAAGGTTCCAAGACTCATCAGCACATTCCCATCGCCATCAAAAACAACCACCGTTTTCCCGGGCCGAGCCAGGGCCAATCCCAATCCAATGCCAGCCGTCGCCCCCATCGAGCCAATCATATAGAAGTTTTGATCCCGATCACGGAGTTTACAGGCTTCACGGGATGGAAACCCGTTGCAGACAATCAGGGGTTGATCGGTCATCAATTCCAAAATGGCCGCCATCGCCTGTGCCCGGCTCTGCATCACACCTTCTTCTGGTCCAATCATCTTCGGTTCTCCAAAACCTGTGCGGCCCCTTCGGCAAGGCTCAGGGCATGCTTCTTCAACGCCCTCCTAGGGCTGAATGGTTTTCACGATGCCTTTTTTCAACAATAACGCCACAGGAATCCGCTTCTCCATAAAGGTTTTTGCGGTCCATTGCAGATCCTCCACGATCGTCTCCCCCGAAAGCGTCCGGTGGGGAATCCGCACCGTATCCAAAAGTTTCGTCATGGTTTCCCCCATCACCAGATGTTCGGGAGCATCCTTGCCCTCGAAACCACGCCAGGAGACCAACAGCAAACATGGAATCTGATAAATCAAATTGAGAGAAGCCAGGACATTGAGAGCATTGCCTAGGCCGGAGTTTTGCATCAGCACCGCGGGGATTTTCCCGCCCAGGTAGGCCCCCGCTGCCATCGCTACGGCTTCATCCTCACGGACCGCCGGGGTATACAACCGTTCCTCCGTTAAATGGGCAATGATTCCGCCTAGAATAGTGTCTGGAACACCGGTAAAAAAATCGAACCCAATGCCTTGCAGGCCTTTCACAAAATCGTCGGCTTCTAACATGGCCATATTCTTAGAGAGACTCCAGAACTTTCCCCAGGCTTATTGAAACATGAGGCGCCCCATCCAAACAGACCGGACAGAGGCGAGGGTACCTTGGAATTATGAGTAACGTGAGATGCGTGCCGAAAAGGACAGGCGATTATAGCCCAGGGTAGTGGTATTCTCAAGAAAACTGCGGCATGAGGTTGCGAGGAAATTTCAGAAAAGAGTAGACTGGCCTCCCTGATCAATAAACTCTATGGATTTGATCTTCAACTTATGAAAAAGGCTCAACCTCGTTCCCGATCGGGATATTCGGAACGGCATGCGAAAAGCGGTCTGACCGCCAAATTACCAAGACTGGAAACGTGGCCCAACCAGTATCCGGGATACGAAATCACCATTGAAATTTCCGAGTACACCGCGATCTGTCCAAAGACAGGATTGCCCGATTTTGGCTTGATTCGCTTGACGTACGTACCCGACCAGTCCTGCATCGAACTCAAATCGCTCAAACTCTACATCCACGGATATCGGAATGTCGGCATCTTTTATGAGAATGCGGTCAACAAAATTCTGGCTGATTTTGTCAAAGCCTGTCGTCCGGTATCAGCGACCGTGACCGGGGAATTCACCGCCAGAGGCGGTCTCCGCAGCGTGATCCAAGCCCGCTATCCTTAATCGATCCTCTCTTGGTCTCCTTCTGTTTTACCGCTTGCTTACCGCATTAATGACTATCAAAGAAGGCTTTGATCGTGCCTACGACATACTGGAGTTGATCCGGTGTGAGTTCCGGATAAATGGGGAGGGAGAGCACCTCTTGGGAGAGCTGTTCCGAAACCGGGAAATCGCCTTTGTGGTACCCGAGGACCTGATAGCATTCCTGAAGATGTAACGGCACGGGATAATAAATCCGGTTTCCTATTCCCTGCCGGGTCAGGTAGGCACTAAGTTCGTCTCGCTGTGGCGTGCGAATGGTGAATTGGTTGTAGACATGCGTATTGCCGGATGCCACGATAGGCCACGTCAGCCGCTCATCCAGATCACATTCATGAAACAGCCGCTGGTAGCAAGCCGCATTCGCTTGCCGCCTGGCAGTCCAATGTGCCAAATGCTGAAATTTCACCTGGAGGATGGCAGCTTGCAGCGCGTCCAACCGGCTGTTCATGCCGATGAAATGGTGATGATACTCTGAACGGCTCCCGTGAACACGCAAGAGTTGCAATCGCTCGGCAACCAGCGGATCCCGCGTGGTAATGAGTCCGCCGTCTCCAAATCCACCTAAATTTTTCGAGGGGAAAAAGCTGAAGCACCCCGTACGTCCAAACGCGCCGGCTCGGACACCGTTTCGAGCCGCACCAATGGCCTGACACGCGTCCTCAATAACCGGAATACCCTGTTGGTCTGCCACCTGAAGGATCGTTTCCATGTCCGCGCATTGCCCAAAGAGATGAACGGGAAGAATGGCTTTGACGTCAGGAGTAAGTGTGTCAGCCAAGTGAGCCGGATCTAAATTGAACGTATCAGGCGTCACATCGACAAAGACCGGACGCGCATGAAGCCGGGATATCACCCCTGCAGACGCGAAAAATGTAAACGGGACCGTCACGACGCGATCGCCCGGTTGAATCCCCACCTCCATTAACGACAACAGTAACGCATCGCTTCCTGACGCTACCCCAATCGCATGGTCGGTGCCGATATATGACGCCAGAGTCTGCTCCAGTTTCTGAACATGTGGCCCCAGAATAAAGCTTTGCTCCGCGCACACTTCTTCCAACACCATCTGAATATCCTGTTTAATGTTGGCGTATTGAGATTTCAAATCAAGAAGGGGGACGTTCACGATTCGACGACTCCATGATGTGTTCCGACATGAGTAAAAATGAGGATAGAATGAAAATAGGCTTCCGGATAGCGCCGTGGCCATCTGAAGGCGGTAACGAAAGGCGAACCATACCAACAACCTTTTTCGAATGCTAGAGGCATGCCTCCTTGAGACTTACCCCCGATTGGAAGACAGAAGCGCTAACAGCAC